>CAZIVQ010000057.1:8055-10211 GCA_964542415.1 uncultured Bacteroidia bacterium
AAGGTCACTGCAAACCCGTCTTCGAGCTTCACCACACTTTTACAACCATGAAAATGTCGCAGGGAAATGGTTCAGAAATAGTGTGGTGAAGCTTGAAGACGGGTTTGCGGTGACCTTCTCTGACATTACCGAAAGCAAAGAGGCCGAAGAGAACCTGCGGACCCTGTCTCTGGTGGCCAGCAAAACTGAGGCGGCGGTGGTAATCACCGATGCAAATCAGGTCATCGAGTGGGTCAATGACGGATACTGCCGCCTCACAGGCTACTCGCTAGAAGAGGTGACCGGTCTCAAGGCGGGGACCCTCATGGAAGGAGCCCAAACCGATCAGGCCACCAGCCATCAGATCGGCCAGGCTCTGCGTGCGGGCAAGCCCGCTTCAGCAGAACTTCTCAACTACCGCAAAGATGGCACGCCCTATTGGGTGGCCCTGAACATCAACCCCGTTTTTGATGAGGAAGGCAAGGCAGAACGCTTTATCGCGGTAGAGACCGACATCACCGCCCGCAAAGAAGCCGAAGCGACGTTGGTACAGGCCAAAGAGTCAGCCGAACAGGCCGCCCTGGCCAAGGCCGAATTTCTCGCTACCATGAGCCACGAAATTCGTACCCCCATGAATGCGGTCATCGGCATGACGGGGCTGCTGCGAGATACCAAGCTAGACGAAGAACAGCGCGAATACGTGGATACCATCCGCATCAGTGGGGACAACCTGCTGACCATCATCAATGACATCCTCGACTTCTCTAAAATCGACGCGGGCAAAATGGAGCTGGAGTCCCAGCCGTTTTATCTGCGCACTTCGATAGAAGATGTCCTGGATTTGCTTTCTTGCAAAGCCCATGACCAGGGCGTAGAGTTGCTCTATGAAATTGAGGAGGGGGTGCCCGAAATCGTAGAGGGGGACCCCACCCGCTTGAATCAGGTCTTGGTCAACCTCACCAACAATGCCCTCAAGTTCACCGAGGAGGGAGAAGTGTTTATCCGGGTGCGGCAATTGGCCAGGCAGGATGAGGCCTGTGAATTAGAGATAAGTGTGAGAGACACCGGCATCGGCATTCCGCCGGAGCGGGTCCAGAAACTATTTCAACCCTTCTCGCAGGTAGACGCTTCTATTACCCGCAAATACGGAGGTACTGGCTTGGGGCTGGTGATTTCCCGGCGGCTGGTAGAATTGATGGGGGGGCGTATCTACCTGGAAAGTGAGGTAGGGAAGGGCTCGATTTTTTCCTTCACCTTCAACACCTGCCAATCGGCCAGCAACCTGGACGAGCGGTTGCCGTTGGTCAACTGGAACGCGCTCAAAGGCAAAACCCTGCTGTTGGTCGATGACAATGAGACCAACCTACGGGTGCTGGAGCGGCTGTTGCAGCACCATGGGCTACACACCTATAGCACCACTGAGCCGGGTTCTTGCCAGGCCCTGCTCGAAGCCCATCCCCAGATCGAAGGCGTGATCCTCGACATGCAAATGCCCGGGATGGACGGCCTCAGCCTGGCCCGGGAACTCAAAGCTTCCCCCAGCTGGCAGCATTTGCCACTCATTCTGCTCACCTCCATGCACGAGCTACCCAAGGAGCAGGACCAGGTCCTCTTTGGGGCCATGCTACATAAGCCCGTGCGGCATGAGCATTTGTTTCGCCAATTGACCAAATTACTTTTACCTAACACCCCTGCCCATGTCCCCACTGCGGACATGTCCTCAGGCCAACCTGCAACTCCAACCATGCCTACGCTCCGTATTTTGCTCGCCGAAGACAACCTGATCAACCAAAAGGTAGCCCTGCGCATGCTCAGCAAGCTCGGCTACGAGGCTGACGTCACCGCCAATGGCCTGGAAGCCATCAAGGCCATGGAGCTGCGCCCCTATGACCTGATCTTTATGGACATGCAAATGCCCGAAATGGACGGGCTCACCGCCACCCGTGAACTCCGGCTCCAGCATCCCCCCGCTCCGGAGGGGCCGGTCATCATTGCCATGACCGCCAATGCCCTCAAGGGTGACCGCGAGCGCTGCCTCGACGCTGGCATGGACGACTACATCAGCAAGCCGATCAAGAAAGACAACATCCAAGAAGCCATCCTCCGCTGGTTTGGGGAGAAGGAGCAGGCTTGAGGGGGGAACCACAGGGTACACGGAGGGGTTTCACGGATCAAGG
>CAZIVQ010000058.1:0-6426 GCA_964542415.1 uncultured Bacteroidia bacterium
AATTGCCCGTGGATCAACTCAACCTTATCTGCCTCTGAAAGCATCCCATGCTCAATCATGCTGTGGTAAACAGACAGATCAATCGGATGCAAATGAAGCGGGGTTTGCTGCGTCATGACGAAGGGAATAGGTATCTGATGGTTAAAGATACGAAATGTCAAGCAGAAAGGTCACTCCCCCACCAGCTTCAGCATCTCCCGCCCCGCCAGCAAAAAGGCCCCGCTCGCGTACACATGCGACTGATCGGCGTAGAAGGGATAGGGATCCCCCGCCACTTGCTGCACGTAACCGAGGCGGCCTTCGTCGTTGACGTTTGCGCACAAGGCTTTCCAGGCTTTTTCCACCTGCGCCTGATATTTCTGGTCGAGCAGGCCGTGGTTCAGGCCCCAGGCCAGGGCGAAGGTGTAGAAGGCGCTGCCGCTGGATTCGCCCTGATCGAGGTATGCCGGGTCGAGCAAGCTCACCCGCCACAGGCCATCCTCGTCCTGGATAGAAAGCAGCTTGTGCGCCATCTCGCGGTACTGCTGCTCAAATTTGCCCCGGTTTTCGTAGTCGGCCGGCATGTAGGTGAGCATGCGCGCCAGCCCGGCGATCACCCAACCGTTGCCGCGGGCCCAGAAGATCTTCTTGCCGTTGTCGGTGCGCCGCTCAAAGTAGCGGTCGTCGCGAAAGTAGAGCGAGTCCTCGGGCGAATACATATAGTCCGAGGTCTTCCACCATTGGGTGTCGGCATATTCGAGGTACTGCTGCTCCCCGGTCACCTGCGCCATCTTGGCAAAAGAAGGCGGGGCCATGTAGAGCGCGTCGCACCAGCTCCACCAGAAAAACTTGGCGTCGTTGCCTTCGAAGCGCACATCGGTGGCCCACTTGTAGGGCGTGGCGAGGTGCACGTCCATGGCCCAGCGGGACATTTCGAGCATCTCGGGCTCGGGCCGCTCGGCGTAGAGGTCGGCCCAGACGTCCATGATGGTGAGGCGGTCGGCGTGCAAGATGTCGTCCATGGGGCGCCAGCCGTACTGCTGTCCTTGGTTGTACATTTCGTTGTGGTAGCGTGCTTCGCCAGTCAACTGGTACAGGGCCATCAGGCCGGTGTAGAAGGCCCCATAGTGCCAATCGCGCGGGTCGATCTTAAGGCGGGGATTGGCGAGCTGCCAGTCGGCCACCTGCCGCATCAGCGGCACGATCTGCGCCGGGTCCAGCGGATCGGTGATCTCTTGGTTGGGCAGGCCCATTTGGATGGCTGTCTGGAAACGGTCCTTCCATTCGCCTTGCATGTCCTCTTTGAGCCGCCGGGCGTAGGCGAAATGGTGGTAAACGGTGGATTGCATCCACAGCAGCTGCAGCGGGTTCCCCGCCTCCGCCCCCCGCACGGCAAAGGGCCGGATGTTGTCCTTGCTGGACCCGCGGGTCAGCGGGGTGATCTCCCATTTCTTGCCCCCATTATTGGTCACCCATTTTTCGATCTCAAACACGCTGTCGCGCTTGACCGAGAGGTAGAGCACGTTGGGGTCCTCGTGGTCGAGGCTCATGCCGCCAGAATAGTTCGGCTCAGGCTCAGTCACGCCCGCCATGGTCTGCGGAAACCAACCCCCGCTGTTGACCAGCTCGTAGTTGCGCCAGCGCTTGCCATCCCAGCGGGCATAGCAGTAGACGTGGTTGCTGTCATCAGGAAATTTGGCAAAAGCAATCACGGGATGCCCCTCGGCATCGGCAGCGATGTCCCAGTTCCAGGCCTTGTGGCCGGTGGTGGCGGCATCGTAGAGCTTGTCCGCCTCGCCAGGCTGGACCGGGCCATCGGTCAGGGCTTTGATTTTTTCGCCATTGGCCTTGAAGAATGCGCCATTTTCCAGGTAGAAATAGTAGAGCGAATTCTGCGGCTCCTTGCGCGGGTGCCCGTCGGTCACCACAAAGTGGATGCGGGTCTGCCCATCAGACCAAACCTTGGTGTAGGGCCGACGAAAGCCGTAAATGGCCTCGGGCATGAAAAAGACCTGTCCCTTCGACCAACTGTCGCCGTTGTCGTCGGAGAAAGAATAGCTGGGCTTGCCGTCCACCCCCCGCCAGAAGAGGTAGAGGCGGTTGTCCTCCGTCGCGAGGCGAATGGGGTTGGTGTAGGTGTGGTGCATGTCCGGCTGGTCCGGATCGTTGAGGTACAGCTCTTTCACTTCGCCAAAGGCATCAATGCTCTCCGGCTCGGTGGCCTTGACCAGGTAGAGCGGCTGATGCCCCATCATGTGGCGGTTGAAAAAGACCATCAGCTTCCCCTCCGCATCGAAAAGCAGGGAAGGGTTGTCGTGGTCGTCGACCTCCAGGCTGTCAAAGAGCACCTGAGAATGAATTTCCTCCGTCTCGTGGTCGTACCAGGCGACATGCAAGTCGCCGAAGTTGTCGACCCAGCCGCTGTAGGTGCGCCGGTGTTCGCCTTCGTGGTAGACCGCCCGCGGGTCCGAAAACCAGCACCAAGCGCCGTTGAAGGTGAAGGAGCGATAGGCCTCGGAACTCGGGGCTTCGGTAGCGGTGAAGCTCGCCTTGGTGGGGGACTGGGCGAAAGCGAGGGAGAAAAACAGGCCACAAACGGCCAAGAGGAGGAACTTACGGATCAGCATAGTGGTAAATGAGTAGCTAGCAGGACCATATCCAGAAAGAGTCCGTAAGCTATCATTTCTCCCGGATTTTGGGGTAAAGGAATTGGGAAAGGAGGAGGACGGAATGGGATGGGGGGCCAATCCTATTTCGCTTCGCGAAACCAATGACCAGAGAGAAGACAAAACAGAGATATGGGAAAGACACGGGCCGATAGCCTTAGTTCGGGAGCATAAGGTGAGCGCTTTGGGTTGGCTTTTGCTTACCAAGCTACTCAGCTGTTACTTTTTCTCCCATTGCCTGATAAGATCAATGGTGTAGGGCTCGACCAAGGGACGCCCTGCAGCGGCTTCTACCTCCTGCTGGCAGAACTGCCGCAGCTGATTCAGCGGCTTTTCAAAGAGGGTGTCACCTGCCAGATTCTGCTCTTCCAGGGGATCGACTTCAAGGTTGAACAGCTCTTCAAAAACGGGGGGTTCTCCCGCTATGCTGGCCCGCAGAAACTGTTGGTAACGCTCTGCCAAAACCGGGCTGATGGCATAGGGATTCTGATTGCGCGGTGGGGGGCCAAAGTCATTTTCGAAATACCGGATGTACTTCCATTTGCCGAACCGTACACTCTCTATCCGGGGATTCCCAAACCAGGTGGACCATAGATTTTCACCAAAAACCACTTTGCGCCAGCCAGTTGTATCCCCTGCCAACAGAGGCTGAAGCGCCCGCCCCTGCATCGTTTCTGGAAGGGGTACCTCTGCCCATTGCAGGAGAGAGGGCGCAATGTCAAGGGTCTGCACGAAAGCAGCTTCCCGCCTTCCACGCAGAGAGGCAGGCTGGCGGGGATCAAAAACGATGAATGGCACTTTTAGACAGGCTTCATAACACAGGGCCTTGCCCCCCAGCCCCCATTCTCCTTCCATGATGCCGTGGTCGGAGGTGAAAATGAGGATGGTATTATCTTCGAGGCCTTCCTGCCTCAGTATTTCCCGCAGTTGCCCCACCAACTGGTCAATACCGCTGATGGTCTGGTAGCGGCGGATTTTTATTTCCCGCAGCGTGTCTCGGCTATCGACGTAAGCGTAGGTAGCCTGCCGGTGCGCCGCATGCAGAACCTCTGGGGGGAGTTTTGGCGAAGTAATGGAGTCTTTGGGCGTGTAAAGGGAGGAAAGCTGAATAGGTTGATCGCGATAACGGGTTCGGTACAAGGCTGGATCGGTAGGCCGCTGCTCCATGCTCCTCACCCCGGCGCCATGCGGCAAGTTGAAGGCGAGGCTGAGACAAAAGGGCTGCCCTTCCGGCCGCACATTGAGAAAGGTCGCAGCCTGGCTTAAAAAGGAAGTATCTGGCCGCAGAAAATGAGCCGCGCCTTCGCCCAACACCTCTACTTGGGTTTCGCTTGGGGCAGAATGAAAAATCGCATGGCGCTCCTTCGGGTAAAACCCCAGGTGATTGTGGGCAGCAAACCAATAATCGAAACTCTGCGCCATGAGGCTGTCGAAGTAGCCCCTGGGCCCAATCGGCACATGGTTTTTGCCTACATAGCCCATAAAATAACCCGCCTGCCGGAGCAATACTGGATAACTCTGCGCCCAAGCCTTTGCTGCCAGGCTGGTCCCCGAGTTGAAGTTGACCCCGTGGCGGCGCTCATACTGGCTGAGAAAAATGCTGGCCCGGCTCGGGGTACAAATAGCACTGCTCACATAGGCGTTGTCGAAATATACACCCTCCGCAGCCAGCTGATCCAAGTTGGGCGTCTCTACCACCCGGTTACCCGTAAACCCCAATTCATCCCATCGGTGGTCATCGGTAAGAATGAAAATGAAGTTTGGCCGGGCTGCTTCATGCCTGGCTTCGGTAACAAAATTACTGCCCATAACCCACAACACAAGGAAGGCAAAGGCAGCCCAACGACCAAGTTTGCGAAACGGAAGGCGAAACATAAAGGGTGAATATACAGGAAAAAATTAACTCAGTAATGCCCCCCTTATGGTTCCGGCATTTGCTGGCTCTGGCTAAGCAGTTGCTTCAGAAAAGCTCCCCGGCTAAGCTGCAAAGCTGCGGCCTTCGCTTCTTCCGACAGGCTTAACCCACTCAGGGTCAGCCATTGGTCACGTAAGTTGGGGGAAAGGGGGCGCTCGACATGTACGGCATGGTAGGGATAAGCCTCGATGTATTGCCCTGGAAGGTCGCCTTTAGGTCCCCGGCCTCGATAAGGCACCCCTTCGTATTCTGGCAAATGCGCAAAGAAGCCCCGATTGCCCCAGAACTGAACGGCCTCGAAGTAGGGAGAAGCAGGCGGGACATCTGAAGCATAAAATGTTAGGGCATCAGCCTGATACAAGCTGCGCTGCAACTGGGGGATATCGACTTCGCGAAGGGGCTTGTTCATGGCTACGCTTTGGGCTGCTGCCAACCCTGCCGCCTGCCCCAAAGCACACCAAGTAGGCTCCATCCGCAAAGAAGAAAACCCGACATGGCTGG
Organism: uncultured Bacteroidia bacterium; assembly: GCA_964542415.1. Lineage (GTDB taxonomy): Bacteria > Bacteroidota > Bacteroidia > J057 > J057 > CAZIVQ01. The sequence continues at coordinate 5,062 of CAZIVQ010000058.1, forward strand.
CCGATACGGCCACCGGCACCAGTAAACCTTCGAGTTCAGGGGGCAGCATCACCTGATAGGAGATGGGATAAGGCACGACAAAAGCGTTGAATACGCCTTCAGCCACACCGGGATGGTAAGGGATTTCCGGGCCGTTTCCATGGCTATCCATGGAATAATCGCAGATGGCTACGGCATCGGGGCACACTGGCGCCCGCACGCTACCCGGGGCTGGCTGCGTGTGGTGCTCGGTAAGGACATAGTTGCCCGCTAAGCGACGGGCTTCCCGTACGTAAAGGACTGGGGGGAAGTGATTGTAGGCTTCGAATTCATCCTTGGGCAGTCCCCAGCGATGCGCTTCGGCTCGAATAGCCTCAGGAACCCGGGGGTCATGCTGAAGAAAATAAAACAAGCCAAGGGAATAGCGTTTATGCCGTTCGAAAATAGTCGCCCGCACCGCTGGACTGCCATCAGGCCAGTCGTAGTTTTCGCCCACCAGCCTGAGGCTGAAGGGAGAATACATCAGGTCATTTACATCCGCCTTGCGGTTGGGAATCTTTGTGAAGCGCACGATGCCCTCATCCACCCGGGTAATTTCCCCTGCTTGCATCAGTTTCAGCAAGGGGAGATATTCAGTCGAATCATAACCTTGAGGCCGGCGAATTGAGAGGCGATTGGCTGAGCTATCAGTCATACAGAGACGGAAGTTGTAGCATTGGATGCGATGGTCTCCTTCCCCGGTGCTGCCGATGAGAAAGCGATGGTCCTGGTAGTATTTTACCCCCGCATAAAGTTCCCCGTATGCTTCCCGGCCCTCACGCCCTACTCGGTAAGGGCACCCCGCTTCCGCCATCAGATCGCCTTCATAAGTGGCATCAATGAAGACTTGAGCCGTTATTTCCACCTTGCGGTCAGTAGCTATATCATCAAAGGTTGCCCCTTTGAGGTGGGGCTTACCCTGCCGCTCTTTAATTTTCAACTTAGTTAGCCGATGAAGCGGATACACCCCCAGGGTGTTTTGTTCTGCCATCATGGCTTCAAAGATCTGGCGCGCCACTTTGGGTTCGTACCAAACCCCGTCAAAACACTGCCGGTGCTGAATCGACTCCTGCCCATACTTGCTGGCATAGTGTTCCGCCACCCGGTCCATAAATTCCCGATAAGTCCCGCCCAGGGCCTCGAAAGTCTTGAAATCGGTATTGGACATGCCTCCCGAGACCAGGCCCCCAAGGTGGTCGGAAGGTTCGAACAGGGCGACCGTACGGCCAGCCCGGGCCGCATTCACTGCGGCGGCAATGCCTGCCGGGGTCGCACCATAGACCACAATATCTACCTCCTGCGCAGCCGAAGTAGCTGGCTGGCAGCTGGCCATAGCCAAAAAATAGA
>CAZIVQ010000058.1:6436-10211 GCA_964542415.1 uncultured Bacteroidia bacterium
CCACCCCCCTCCCTCCGCCACCCCCTCACTCCCTGCCCTCTCTCGCCTCCAGCCGGCCATAGCCAAAAAATAGATTCCCACCACCCCAAAAAGAGGTGGCAGGAAAACTGAACAGGGACAATGTTTTTTCAAAGCAACTTTATGAGTTGGTATAGACGAGGAAATTCAATATCCTGGATTTTGTACCAATGCCGGATTGGTATCCAACTCGCGCTGAGGGATAGGATAAATTGCCTTATCAGCAGAGACAGAACGGCCAGAGGCCGTCATAACCTCCACCAATCTACCTGTGCGGGCCAAGTCGTAGAAACGGTGGCCTTCGAAACAGAGCTCCCAGGCCCGCTCTTGCTCCACCGCGGTTTGAAAGGCCGCTTGGCTCAACCCAGCAGGTAGCGGCTCCAGGTTGGCTCTTTCCCGTATCTGGTTGAGGGCATCATAAGCTTCCTGGTTAGGACCTCCCTGGGCATTAATGGCCTCGGCCAAAATCAACAGGACCTCAGCATACCTCAGCACCGGCCAGTTGAGGTCGGTATCTGAAGGATTATTGGCATAGTTGAGGTCAAAAAACTTCCAGACGTGCGGAGCATTAAACTCGTACACCGAATCGGTTCCTCCAATGTTGATGAGAAAGCGATCACGGATGCTGGCGTCCCGGCGCTGGTCATTGGGGTCAAAACTGTCAAAAAATGCCTGCTCCACCTCTACGGCGCTGTTTCCGGTCAGGGGAAACGGCCCTCCTCGTACCCCAAGCTGGTTCATGTAAACGCTCCCTTGCACCCCAGCCAGATATTGAACCGAAAAAATATGCTCCGGGCCATTCTCATTGGCCGCCAGCCAGAGTTCCTCGTAGTTTTCGATCAAGCGGTACCCCATTTGAGTTACCTCCCTGGCTTTATTAGCAGCGCTTTCAAAATCACCCTGATACAGGTACACCCTAGCCAGCAATGCCCGGGCCGCTCCCTTGGTGGCCCGCCCCACCTGAGCGTTGGGATAGGAGTCGGGCAGTTCGGCCTCGGCGGCTTGTAAGTCAGAAATTACCTGCTGATAAACCTCGCTGGCAGTATTGCGGCTTACGTTCAGGTTCTCCAAGCTAGTAGTGGGGGTGGTAAGCAAAGGCACTCCTCCGTAAGTGCGCAATAAGTCAAAATAAAATAATCCGCGGAGAAAGCGGGCTTCTGCCACCAGCCGTGCCCGTAGCTCGGGATTCATATCGATGTCAGGAATCCGTTCAATGGCGAAATTAGCATCATTGATTCCCTGATAGACCACCCGCCACAAGCCTTGGATGATGCCGTTGGTCCCGTCATAATCATATAGGTTTAATTCTACGCGACTTTGCGGAGCCCCGGCGCCCGGCTCCACCAGGTCCGAGGGCACCTCTCCCAGGTTCCAGATGGTCTGGCCGTAGTAACTGTTGGAGGCCAGGTGATCGTAGGTGGCCGTCACCGCTGCCAAGGCATCGGCTTCGGTCTGATAGAAGTTTGCGGGCGCCAGGAAATCTTCAGGCGTCTCCTCGAGAAAGTTGCAAGCCATGCCCAGCCAAGTCAAGCTGAGGAGGGAGAGGCATATAAAAACGCGATTACGCATAATTTTTGGAGTTAAAACGGAAAAGAATACAAACCAAAAGGGCTTTTCGGCTCGGTAATTTTCAAAAACCAAGGCTGAGCCCTACTAAGTAGGATTTGGCGCGGGGGTAGGCCCCGTAGTCAATGCCTTGGTTGATGGTATTCTGGCCAAATGAATTTACCTCAGGATCGTAACCCGTATACTGGGTGAAGGTGAGGAGATTTTGTCCGCTGATATACAGGCGGGCATTCCGTAACCAGTTGATTGTTTGGCCCGAAAAGGTGTATCCCAGCACCACATTTCGCAAGCGCAGGAAAGAGCCGTCTTCCAGGCCCCGGGTGCTATAAAACCGTTCGTGGCCGCGCCGGTCGGCTTTGGGCATGGTCCCATCAGGGTTGTCAGGCGTCCAGCGATCCAGTACCCGCACATGGTTATTATGCACCCCTCGCATGGATTCGAGCTCGTACAAACGTACAGCGTTCATGATCTCATTTCCATATACTCCCTGAAAGAGGAAACTGAAATCAAACTGCTTGTAGGTGAGGTTACTGGAAAAGCCGTAGATAAAGTCTGGCAATGCATTGCCAATGATAGTCCGATCCTCAGGGGTGAGCAACCCGTCTGGCTCTCCATTTGGGCCGCTGATATCCTTGAACCGCAGATCGCCTGGCTCCATAAACCGGCCCTTGTCTGGTCCTGCCGCTATCTCCTCCTCGTTGCGATAGATCCCGTCGGCAAGATAGCCGAAAAAAGCGTTGAGGGGCTCGCCTTCTCTCACAATAATGGCCGGTCCGGGAGAATAGAAAGTAGAAGCCCCAGCATCGGGACCGAAAAATTCGCCCAGGCCACCAAGGTCTAAAACCTTATTGCGATTGAAGGAAAGGTTGCCATCAAAAGTCCAGGTGAAATCGCCTTTAAACACGTCTACCCCTAAGGTGAACTCCATGCCCCGGTTTTCCAGGCTGCCTACGTTTTGCAAAGAAGAGGAAAAACCAGAGCTCCAGGGAGCAGGCAACTCCAGCAGCAGGTCGGTGGTGAGCTTATAATAGTAGTCGGCCACAAAGCGAAGTTGTCGCTCGCCCGGGAGGGTAAGGGCTAGGTCCAGGCCTATGTCAAACTGCGCGGTGCGCTCCCATCGCAGGTTGGGATTGGCGATGCGATTGGGAGCAATGCCAATGGCCAGGCTCTGGCCTAAGATGTACTGGCTCGTCGATAGCGAGGACTGCGACCGGTAGAGCGGAATTTCCTGGTTGCCCGTAATCCCATAGCTAGTCCGCAACTTGAGGTCGTCGACAAAACCCAGCTGCTGGACAAAGGGCTCCTCTGAAATGCGCCAGGCAATGGCGCCTGAGGGAAAGAAACCAAAGCGATTGGCACTACCAAAGCGGGAAGAACCATCGGCCCGGGCGGTAAAGGTGAACAGGTATCGATCCTTCAGCACATAGTTCAGCCGCGTTAGATAAGACAGCAGGGACCATTGTCGCGAGGCAGAATTAGGCGTATTGATCACCGAGCCCGCACCCAAATTCCGGTGAGCCAGGATATCGTTGACAAAGCCCTCCGTGCTAGCCGCAAGCACCTCGACCCGTTCCTGCTGTAGGGTAAACCCTAGCAGCGCATCCAGCCGGTGAATATCCCCCAATACCCGCTTGTAGTTGAGGGTGTTTTCGTTTAGCCAATTGATGGTTTGCTGGGTTCTTACATTGGCAATACCCCGATCTTGCTGCCCCCGAATGGTGGTGCTGGGCAGATAAACATTGTTTTTCCGATACTGAATATCTGTCCCAACTCGGGTGCGAAAAACCAGCCCATTGGCAATTTCATAATTCAGGTAGAAACTACCCAAAGCTCGCCCCAGTAAGCTCTGATTAGTTACATCAGTAGCAAGGGCCACGGCGTTGTCGCGGGTAAATCCTGGCCCAATAGCTGGCCGGTTAAGGAAAAATTCTCCATTTTCATCATACACAGGCAAATCTGGGGTACTGGTCAATGCGGTATGGACTACCCCAGCCCCACTAGAAAACCATCCATCATTGACCAAGGCTTCGTTGTTGTCAATAAAACTCAGGCTTATGCTGTTGCCGATGCGTACCCGGCTGTTGACGTCGCTATCAAGGTTGAAGCGAAGCGAGATCCGCTCAAAATTAGACCCCAAAACAATCCCGTCTTGGTTGAAATAACTCCCGCTTATAGCATAGCGGGTATTGGC
>CAZIVQ010000059.1:0-10195 GCA_964542415.1 uncultured Bacteroidia bacterium
CCCCCTCATATTGACTAACTTAGTAGGTGCAACATGCGCCTATCCCGACTATACTAAACTTTCCTCCTCTATGCTTCGCCTGCTGACCGCCTTGTGCTGCCTGACTTGCGCCCTCAGCTTGCCCGCCCAACCTTTGGATGCCCTACGCCGGCAAGCCGATAGCCTATACAAGACCGGAGATTTTGGCGGAGCAAAGGCGGCCTTTGGTCAATTGGTGGATCGCTTCGAAGAGAAGGAGCAGCCCGACAGCCTGCGGCGCTATCGCCTCAAAATGGCCACCTGTGAGGTGCAAATGGGCGCATTCACCCCGGCCCAGGTTCAACTGCGGCAGCTGCTGGCCGAGAATCCCTATCCGCTGCTATCGGCGCAAGCGGCCCAAACCCTTTCTCTCGCCTACGCCCAGGTAGGCGCGCTTGACTCAGCCCTGTTTTGGATAAGGCAAAGCCTGGCCGTGCAGCAGCAGGAAAGCCTGGCCGATACGGTGTTGTTGGCCAAATGCTACGACCTCAAGGCCTTTTTGCACCTCCGGGGAGGCGAAAATGAAACCGCCCGGCAGGCCATTGAACGGGCGCATGCGCTGCGCACCGCCTATTTCGATCCCCTGGACCTCGAGCTCGGCTATGGGGCCAACTCCCGCTACCTTGTGCTCGACGCCATTGGGGATCCTGCCGGAGCCAGGGCCGCTGCGGAAGAAGCCTGGCGCATTCTCACCCACAACCTGCCCCCCGATCACCCCCACCTCGCCGTCATCGCCAACAACCTCAGCGTGAGCCGCGCCGACATAGGGGATGCGCAGGGCGCCCGCTACTACCTGCAGCAGGCTATCGCCGCCAACGAAGCCGGGGGACGGCGTCGTTTGCTCATGGAAAATTACTTCAACCTCGCTTACCTCTACGTCAAACTCGAAGATTGGCCCAACGCCGAGACCTACAACCGCCGGGCCCTGAGCCTGAGCGATAGCCTCCTGGATCGTCCGGATAGCAAATATGCCGACATGCTCGAAGGCCTCGGCGCTACCTACTTGGGAGAGGAGCGCTTTGCCGCAGCCGATTCGGCCTTACACCTCGCCCTGGAGGAGCGACAAGCCCTGTTTGAAGAGCCCCACCCAGCCCTCGCCAACAGTTGGTACGCCCTGGGGTTGAGTGCCAAGGACCAAGCCCGATATGCCTTGGCAAGAACCTACCTGAGCCAGGCAGAAACCCACTTTACGCAGCTTTTGGGCAAAAAATCAGGTAAATGGGCCGACGTGGCCTATGAATTTGCCGAGTTGAACTGGCGCGAGGGCAAGGGGGCCGAAGCCCAACAGCAGTGGCGACAAACCCTGGCGATTTACCGGCAGACCCGCGGCCCGGCCCATGCCCACACCCTGGAAAACCTGCACCGCCTGGCGGACGCATTTTTTACCCAAAACCAGCTCGACAGTACCCAGTTTTACCTGGAGCAGGCATGGAGCGTGCTGGGGCCCGAAGCAGGCGCTTCTGTGACCCGCATCGAACCGCTGGTGCCGCCCATCCTGGACCTGATCGACTTGCAGCTGCGGTTGGGCTTGCAGAAGCAAGAACACCTGGACGCCCCTGCCTGGCAGCGCTACCATGGGCTGGCCAACGCCTGGCTGACGTGGCTGCCCGATTACTTGCAGTTGTTTCCGCCCGGCAGCCGACAAAAAGACCGCGGGGCGCAGGTGCAGGGACTCTACCGGCGGCTCGGCTGGCTGGCCCACGCAGCCCTCGCCCAAGCAGGCCAACCCGGTCAGGCAGCCTGGCAGACGATTCTCCTCCAGGCCATGCAGGCGGTGCGGGGCAGCAGCATTCGCGCCGCCCTACAGCGGCGGCAGGCCATGCAATTTGCCGGGGTGCCGGACTCGCTGGTGCAGCGCGGGGAGCGACTAGAAGAGCAACTGCGGTTTTTGTACCAAAGCAGCCAAGCCGATGCAGTGGAGGTCGACCCGCAACAGCGCACGGCGGCCTTCGAAGCCTGGCAGGCCTACCAGCAGCGCCTGCGCCGCGATTTTCCCAGCTACCACCAGGCCCGCTACGCCCGTCCCGACCTGAACGCCCGGTTGCTGCAAGCCAGCCTTGGGGAAGAAGCCTTGCTGGCCTACCTCTACCTCGACTCGGCCTTGCTGGTGGTGCGGGCAGACAAGCAGCAGGTACAGAGCCAATACCTGCCGCTCCCTCCGGGCTGGAGCGACTCCTTGAGGGTTTTTCTCACGTTGCTGCGGCAACCCCGGCCTTCGCCCCGGCAAACCCGTCTGGCGCAGACCTTCTATGCGCAACTCTGGCAACCGGTGGCCCAGGGACTGCCCGAATCCGTGCGCATTCTCCCCGACGGCCCCCTCTACCCCCTCAATTTCGAATTGCTGCTCACGGCCGCACCGGAGCCGGGGCAGCCGCGACCGTATCTGCTGCGGCAGCACACCCTTTACTACGCCCACCAGTTTTTGCCGGCAGCTGTCACGGCCAAGCAACAGGGCAAGGGGGTGCTCGGCATTGCCCCTGGCTTCACCCCCAAACTCAAGGCGCGCTACCAAGCACAGCTGACCTCCGGGCAAGCCCCCGATTCGCTCTTTTTGCGCTGGCTGTCCACGCCCTGGTCACTGGACTTTGTGCAAGCCCTGGCCGAGCGCGGTCGGGGCAAAGCCCTCACCGGCTTGCAAGCCACCGAAGCGACTGTGCTGGCCGAGGCGCCCGAAGCAGCCATTCTCCACTTTGGCACCCACGCCCGCCTCCAAAACGACGACCCGCTCATGAGCTTCCTGGCCCTGACGCCAGAGCCACAGAGCGCCTTTGATGGCTACCTGCACACCTACGAACTTTACCAGCAGCTACTGCCCGCCAAACTCGCCGTGCTCACCGCCTGCGAAACCGGCCTGGGGCCTTACCAGGCCGGGGAAGGGCTGCTGTCCTTGGCGCATGGCTTCCGCTATGCCGGCTGTCCCAGCGTGGTCCATAGCCTCTGGTCCATCGACGACGAGCAGTCGCAGCGGCTGCTGAAGGCCTTTTATGCCGCCCTGCAACAGGGCGAACCGCCCGCCAGAGCTTTGCGGCAAGCCAAACTGGCCTTTCTGGAAAGTGCGGAAGGGGACCTGGCTGCGCCTTATTTTTGGGGCGGGCTGGTGCTGACTGGGGAGAATGAGGGGGTGGGGGGAAAACCATTCCCCTGGCTGTGGTGGGGCCTCGGTCTGCTGGTCCTCGTCGGAGTCCTGGCGGGGGTATTGCTTCGAAAACGCAATTTTTCTCCCCCCCCGAATGATGACCTAATCCTCCCCCCCTCTATTCACCTGTACAGACCGGGCCTTGCCTCGTCCATTTTTTTCTTTCGTCAAAAGCGCAGTATCTTTTGCCCCACATGCAACAGGCGCTTACTGACCAGGAAATCATGGATCGGCTACTGGACCCCAAGGGAAACCGGCAGGCCTTCGAATACTTGTACCGGCAGGTGTATCCAGCCGTGCGCAAGCAGGTCGTGGGCTTTGGGGGCAATGAGGACGATGCCCGGGATGTGTTTCAGGAGGGGGTGCTGGCTTTGTGGAAAAATACCCGCGAGGGGCGCTTTGCCCTGCGTAGCCACGTCAAGCTCAGCACCTACCTGATAGAAATCTGTAAACGCCGATGGATGGACCAGCAAAAGAAAGCCAGTACCCGCTACGAGCGATTCCCGGAGCAACTGCCCGAGCCCGGGCAGGGGGCAGAAGTGCTCACCGCCTGGATCGACCGGGAGGAGCGAGCCGCCTTTCAGGCGCGTTTTGCCCAGCTGGGCGAGCGCTGCCAGGAGATCCTGCGCCGCTTTTACTACGAAAAGCAGTCGATGAAAGAGATCGCCGAGGTCTTTCAGCTGACCGAAGCCTCGGCTAAGAACGAAAAATACCGCTGTATGCAGCGACTGAATAAGCTTTTTCCCAACCCCAACGCCCAGCCATGACCCAGGAACAGATGGAACGCATCGACGCTTACCTGCGGAGGGAAATGTCCGCCGCAGAGCACAGCAAGTTCGAGGCCGAATTGGCGACGGATGCGAAACTGCGATCCGCCTTCGAGGCGCACCAGCACCTGCTGGCAGGCATCGAACTGGAGGGCGCCCGGCAGACCTTGACGGCGGTGATGACGTTGGCCCCTGCGCGGCCGCTGTGGCGGCGGGTGGCCCCCTACCTGGCCGTGGCGGCTACGGTGCTGTTGCTGCTGGTTTTTTTCTGGCCCCGCCAAGAGAAGCCTGAAGCTTTATTTGCCGAGCACTTTGCCCCGGCCCCCGGCCTGCCCACCACCTTGGGCGAGACCGATGCCCTGCGCCAAGCCGAAGGCATGGTCGCCTACAAACGCGGCGAGTACGCCCAAGCCCTCGAACAGTGGACGCCCCTGCTTCAAAACGAAGCGGTCAGTGATACCCTGCGCTTTTTTGCCGGCGTAGCCGAACTGGGGCGAGGCCAAGCCGCCGCGGCGGAGAAGCAATTGAAACTCCTTACACAATCGGTCGCTTCCCCCTACCAAGCCGCTGCCCGCTGGTACCTGGCGCTGGCGTATGTGCGGCAGGGGCAATGGGCCGCTGCCCGTGTGGAGCTTAGGGCCTTGGAGGGAAATGACACATACCGGGCTCAAGCGAAAGCCTTGCTGGAGCAGGTGGGGGAGTGAGGGGGGTACCTCAGGCCACGGCAAAACCGGTATCGGGACGCCTGATAGGAGCATTCCATGCGAGCACGATGTCCTCCTTTGGGATGCCCTGATCCACCAATTGCTGGGCAATGAGCAGGTTCGTGCCGTCATGGTGCAAATATATTTTGCCTTTGTCCGTGACTTCGATGTGGAGGTAGCTGCCGTAGGTCCGCTTTTCTCCTCGCCAGCCATTGAAGTAGAGCAAATAATGCCCTCGCTCTTCATCGAGGATCATTTGGGTTTGCACTGGATCTTCCGGACGTTCACCGAGTTTGCCAGTGGCCAGGGTTATTTCTTTCACAATAGCCTTGTAGCGGTTTATGCGATCCATGCTTCAATTTTTGGGTGGGAGGTTTGATCAATATACGAAACAAAACAGCCTGCGGCCAACCATAAACCGCCCCGCCTGACACACAGTCCGGCGGGGCGGTTGGGTTCATCTCGTTATCCACTACCTACTTCGAGCCGACGGGCAGCGGCTGCCCTTCGATCCAGGGGGCACCGGCAGCTTCGAGGGCCTTGGCCAGGGCGGGCATCTCGTCCTGCTGCAAGGCCTCCAAGCGCTCCCGGATCCGGTTCAGCTCTCTGCGGGCCAGCTCCAGGCTCTGCCGATGGGTGGGGGTGGGGCCATAGGTAGCGTAGCTCGTACCCATGAGCGCCACGCCCAGGCGATCGCGCACCGTGGGGCCGGTGGGATCGCCCACCGCCTGCTTGCTGCGGTGGCCATTGAGGGCGGCGTCGAGCGCGTAGAGCGCCTGCTGCAGCTCGTACACTTGCTGGTCCAGCTCGCCAGGGGCAGCCGCAGCTTGCGCCAAGGCCCGCTTCATGGCCGTCACCTGCTGCTGGCTTTGCTGCAAGGTCATCCCCACCGCTGCTACCTGTAGCTGCGTCTCCTCCAGTTCCCGCCAGAAGGCCGTCGTAGCCGCAGGCTCGGCCCCGGGCAGTGCGCCTTGCTGCAAGCGCTCCACCTCGAAAGCTATCGGCTCGCTTAGCGCCGTGACCACTCCGTCCACTTGCTTAGCCAGGGTGACAGTGTAGCTTCCGGGCGGGGCCATGAAGCCACTTTCGGCTTCGTCCTTGCCTTCCAGCCGGACCGGCTCCCGCGCCGGGTACTTCAGGTCCCAGGCCACCCGGTGAAAGCCTTTCTTGGTGGGGCCAGCCAGCCGGCGAACCACCTGTCCCTCGCTGTCGCGCACCGTGAGCCAAATCCGGGGCTCGGGCTGCCGCCGCTCGGCTTCCAGGGCCTCCCAGCCGGGGAAGGGGACGTCTTTACCTGCTTTTTGCAGCGGCTTCTCCTGCTCTTTGCGGGCCGCCTTCAAGGTCGGCAGGTCCTCGGCCAGGTGGTAGGTGAAGACCGCCCCGAAAGGCGGATTGGGCGCTACATAGTAGCCCGCGCCGAAGTCGCCTTTGCCGCCACCGAAGTCATAGATGGCCCGGGGAACGTACCACCAGGCTTTGCGGGGAGGAAATAAGGCCGCTTCTTCCGCCAGCGTCTCCTCGGTCACTTCCCGCAACGGGCTGTAATCATCCAGGATATAAAAACTGCGGCCAAAGGAGGCCCCCACCAGGTCATTTTCCCGCCGCTGTATCGCCAGGTCGCGGAAGGAAATCACCGGCAAGCCGCCTTTGAGTTGAACCCACTTTTCTCCCCCATTGACACTGAAGTAAATCCCAAATTCCGTGGCCAGAAACAGCAGCTCTGCTTTCTCGTGGTCCTGCACCAGCCGCCAGACCAGGGTGCGCTCCGGCAAGCTACCCGCCAGCGAGGTCCAGCTGCGGCCGCGGTCGGTGGATTTGAGCAGGTAGGGCGCATAGTCCCAGTATTTGTGGTTGTCCAGGGCGATGTAGACGGTATTGGCATCAAAAAGGTCGGCCTTGATGTCGTTGATGAAGGCAGTGGCGGGCACCCCCGGCAGGCTGCCCACTTCGATTTTCCGCCAAGTTGAGCCCCCATCCTCCGTCACCTGCAGCAGGCCATCGTCGGAACCGGCATAGATGAGGCCTTCTTCCAGCGGCGACTCCGCCAGGGAGGTCAGGGTGTTGTAGGTGGACATGGCAAACATGTCCCAGGGCGCGTCGTAGCTCCAGGTGCGGCCCATGATGGGTAAGGTCAGGCGCTCCTCATTGCGGGTGAGGTCGCCAGAAATGGCCGTCCAGCTGTCGCCGCGGTCGTCGGAGCGCCAGACGCGCTGCGAGGCGAAGTAGAGGCGGGGGGGGTGGCGCGGGGGCAACACCAAGGGCGCAACCCCGGTAAAGGACCCGCGGCCCTCCGTCTCCGGCGGCTGTGGCTGGGTGTAGACCACCTCCCCGGTGGTGCGGTCGGTGCGCACCAGGTTGCCTTGCTGCCATTCGGAGTAGACGATGTCGGGGTTGCCTGGCTCGGTGGCGGGCTGATGCCCGTCAGCAAAGACGGTGATGAACCAGTCGGCATTGCGGATGCCGTGCCGGTTGGTGGTGCGGGAGGGCCCCCCTTGGGTATTGTTGTCCTGCGTGCCGCCGTAGACGTTGTAGAAAGGCTCGGCGTCATCCACCGCCACTTTGTAAAACTGGGTGATGGGCATGTTGTCGATAAAGCGCCAGTTTTCGGCCAGGTCAAAGCTCTCGTAGAGGCCGCCGTCGGTGCCTACGAGCAGGTAGTCGGGGTCGTCGGCCCGGAAGGCGATGGCGTGGTTGTCGCTATGCTTGTTTTCTTCTTGCAAGCGGCGGAAAGTCTTGCCGCCATCGTCGGAAACCTGAATGCGCACATCGACCAGGTAAAGCCGGTCAAACTGATGGGGGGAGGCGTAGAGTTCCTGGTAGTAGTGCGGGCCGGTGGCACCAGAGACGGCATCGGAGCGTTTTTCCCAGCTCGCGCCCCGGTTGGTGGAGCGGTAGACGCCGCCCTCGCGGCGGTCGAGTTCGATGGCGGCGTAGACGATGTCGGGGTTTTGGGGCGAAAGGGCCAGGCCGATCTTGCCCATGTTGGAGGTGGGGAGGCCTTCGGTGAGTTTTTCCCAGGTATCGCCGCCGTCTTCGCTGCGGTAGAGGGCGGTGCCGGGGCCGCCGCCCAGGTAGGCGGCCACGTTGCGGTGGCGCTGCCAGGTGGCGGCGTAGAGCCGGTCAGGGTTGCGCGGGTCGATGAGCAGGTCCGTGGCCCCCACCCACTCTTCATCCCCCAGGGTGCGGGTCCAGTTTTGGCCGCCGTCGGTGGTCTTGTAAAGGCCGCGCTCGCCGCCCGGAGACCAGAGCGGGCCTTGGGCCGCGACCCAGACGATGTCGGAGTTTTCGGGATGGACGATGATCTTGGAGAGGTGCTCAGATTGCTTGAGGCCCCTGTTTTCCCAGGTTTTGCCGCCGTCGGGGCTGCGGTAGATGCCGTCGCCGTAGCCCACGTGGCGCCCGCCGACGTTTTCGCCCGTACCCAGCCAGACCACTTCGGGGTTGGAGGGGTCGAGGGTGATGCAGCCGGTAGAATAAGAGCCTTGATCGTCGAAAATTGGCTTCCAGGTCACCCCGGCATTGGTGGTTTTCCAGCCCCCGCCGGAGCCTACGGCCACGTACCAGACGTTGTCGTCGGTAGGGTGGATGGCGATGTCGGCGATGCGACCGGCCTTCATGGCCGGGCCGATGCTGCGAAATTCGAGGCCCTGGAAGGTTTTGGCTTGCCAGGGGGAAGCGTCCTCAGCGCTGTTTTGGGCGAAGCCGCTGAGGCCTGCTGCCAGCAGGCAAAGGAGGGTAAACCATTTTTGAAGCATGAGAGAAAAGTTGGGTTGAGTGGGTAAGAAAAAAGGTTCTCTGACAATTTCGGCGGGCCATCACCACATCCGGTGGCTGAGCGCTTGTGGTGAGCCTGTCGAATCTATGGCGAAGCCCCGCCTCAATCAATAAAAAGCTCCCCCCCGTGTACCGGGGGAATCTTCGACAAGGACCGCATTTTTTGGGTCATTGAACATTTACCGCCATTTTTGTCAGAGAACCAAAAAAACTACTACTGGAATCAGCATAAAGTTTGAGAAGACCGCGAGACAAGCGTGAAATCAGGACCAATGTTTTTCCCTCTGTGTTTGCAGGGCTGAGCAACCCTTTTTCTAATATACCCCAAAAAATCCCCCTTTTTCATGCAGCTCTCCCTCCTCGAACCCTTTTTTACTGGCTCACATGCCGCCTGGGCCCAGGGCTGGCAAGCCCACAGCCGGCATGAGCTGCGGTTGCATACCTTGCCGGGGCGCTATTGGAAATGGCGCATGTACGGCGGGGCGGTCTCCCTGGCCAAGGCCTGGCTAGCCGACCCGCCCCGGGCAGACTTGCTGCTGGCCACCGACATGCTGGACCTCAACACCTTTCTCAGCCTGACTCGCCGGCAGACGGAGGGCTTGCCGGTGGTGCTGTATTGGCACGAAAACCAGCTCACCTACCCCTGGTCCCCCAAGGATCCGGACCTGGCGGCCCGGCGCGACCGCCACTACGCTTTCACCAACTACCGCAGCGCCCTGGCCGCCGATGCGCTTTGGTTCAATTCGGCTTACCACCAGGAGAGCTTCCTGTCGGCTCTGCCCGATTTTCTGCGGACTTTCCCCGACTGGCAGGAGCTGGACCTGCTGCCCGGCCTGGCCGAAAAAAGTCAGGTGATGCCCCTGGGCCTGGATTTGCAGGCCCTACAGGTCGCCCCCAAGCCGCTGCCGCCGGGCCCGCCGGTGCTGCTGTGGAACCACCGCTGGGAGTACGACAAGGCCCCGGAGGCTTTTTTTCGGGTTTTGTTCCAATTGGCGGAGGAGGGCCTGCCCTTCCGCTTGGTGGTGCTGGGCGAAAGCTACCGGCAGCAGCCGCCCATCTTCGCCGAGGCGCGCGAGCGCTTGCAGGCGCAGCTGCTGCACTGGGGCTACGTCGAAAACCGGGCCGAATACGCCGCCTGGCTGCGAGCGGTAGATCTGCTGCCGGTCACGGCCATGCACGATTTCTTCGGGGCCAGCGTGGTCGAGGCCATCGCTGCAGGCGTGTGGCCGCTGCTCCCGAGGCGGCTCGCCTATCCCGAACACCTGCCACCGGCCCTGGCCGAGGATTGCCTCTACGAGACGGAAACCGACCTGCTGCACCGCCTCCGGCTATTCTTGCGGGAAAGCGTCCCCCTTGCCCCAGCGGCTTTGCGGCAGCACGTCATGGCCTACGACTGGCAGGAAATGGCCCCGCGTTACGACCTGGCGGCAAAAAAGCTCGTAAAGCCTGCTCAAAAGCGGTTAACATAGCCGCCGGTCAATCGTTGAGATAATAGCCCAGCAGCTCTGCCCACTGAAAACTGAAAACTGCTCACTGAAAACTGTCCCCTGTAAACTGCTCTCTGAAAACTGTCCACTGAAAACTGCCCCCATGCCTTCCTTCTTCTCCCGTATCAACAATATTCTCCACACCCGCTGCCCGCGCTGCCACCAAAGCTCGATCTTCACCAACAGCAATCCCTACAACCTGAAGCAGATCGAAAAAATGCCTGACAACTGTCCCCATTGTGGACAGGATTTCGTGATCGAACCGGGTTTTTACTTCGGAGCTACCTACATCAGTTATGCGATGAACGT
>CAZIVQ010000060.1:0-10185 GCA_964542415.1 uncultured Bacteroidia bacterium
AGCAACCTGGGGGGGGATTTCAAAAGAAAAAGTCATAAGACATGCCGTTACTTTTAATAGGTTCACATGTATCGATTCACCTACATTTTTTAGTCAGGATGGCGCCAAAATACACCTACTTTCTCCTGACGCTAGACCGGCACTCAAAAGTGCGATGGGTAGGATGTCTCTTTGCCTACCCCATAATACGAAAAAATTGAGGCAAGAGATAACTGATTTCGGCCCCTATTCTGCTACCCTCCAGATCTACCTACTCCCCGCCTTGGGCGCCTGCAAGGACTGCTCTTCTCCTCCCGCCAGGACCACACCTAGCGAGTCGAAGTTTCCGGATTCACCAGGGCTTCTTTTCCCCCATCCCTCCCCCGCCGCCAATGATTGATCGACTCCCGGTTCACCTTTTCCGCCGGGTCGAGGGAGCGAAAGAGCGAGCTGTGTGAATATTCCAATCCTTGGCTTAATGACATTGGCCTTGGCCGGTCTCGGGGTCAAAGGACACCAGGCTATCAGCCAGGAAATAGGTATTGAGGTAGTCCTGGAAATTGGGGCTAAGGTCTACCGGCTCGTTGAGCAGGGCTTGCTGATGCTGAGCATGGGTAGCATGAAAGCCGGAAAGGAGGAGTAGGAAAAAGAGGTGGAGGGAGAATAAGAAAGGTTTCATAGGACGCGGAATGGAATGCTGAAGCCATCATATATGACAGGCCGTAAATATTGTTTTCTTCCGCTCTAGGATCAAGGCGCAGCCAGGTCTCTGGCAGGCCCAGCGAAGCTGCGCGGGCATGCAGGACAGCTGCGTCGGAGGGCGAGGGGGAAGGTGAGGATGGCCCTGAGAGAATACCCCAAAAAGCGCGGGTTTCGGCACAAATTCTACCGCAATCCCCCCCTCTGCTTCCCGGCAGCCCTCATTCCTCCGGCTGCAGCAGCTCACACAAGCCCGCATCAAGGTCCCGCATGACGGTTTTGTACTTGACGCCTTCCTTGCGGGTGCCGTCCTGGTACTTGACCGTGACCCGGTCGTTGCGGCCGATTTTGGGCTTTTCTATCTCTTCGGGTTCGAGCTTGCGGCCGACCACTGGTTTATCCTTTTTCTTGCTTTCCCGGGGCTTGACCGGGACATCGGCTACCGACTCGACTCGTCATCGATAGCATCAAAGACATTTAACCCCCTGGTGGGATCAAAGGTACTTTTCCTTGAAAAAGAGGCGGTAAAAATCGCTCGTTCAGCTTCCCATTCTGCTTCCGTATCCATGTCAGGCTTCTGCCAATCATGGACAAAATCACACGTCCAAAGAGACACAGACTCACCGGCTACCGCTTGGGTGCGCAGGGATTTGAGGTCGGATTTGCTTTGCTCGTAGTAGTCATTAGGAAGAATCCCTGTTTTGTATAAAAAATCAAAGGCATAACAAAAGCCCCAGAGGATCATAACGGTTTCGAAGCGATAGTCCATGATCATGCCCTGTTGCTTTATCAGGAACTCTTCGAGGAACTTCTTTTTCAGGCGAAAAAAGCCCGGCAACTTGGCGGGACGCTTATATTCCAAGCAGTAAAAAAATAGGTAGTCCCATACGCTCGCCGCGACGATAGCGGGTATCTCATAGCCTTGTGCATAAGCGACAAAGCCAAGCTGTGCTTGAGAAAGCAAGTCTCCCAGGCGGTCCCTGCCAAAATCCTTTTGAAGCCACTCCCCCCAATCCGCCAAGGGCCGCTGCAGCCCCTCAGCTATCTGAGTCTGGTCAAGCGGGGTAAGGTCTTTTCCAAAAGTGTTCCAGTGGTCCTGGTAGGCCTTCCAGTCGATGGACTCCCCTGCCTGCTGCTGGGCATACACCGACTCGACAATTTCCCAATAGATAAATCTCCGCAGCTCAACGGTTACATCTGAGATAAAGTTGTTGCTCTTGGAAATGGGCTTAAACGTGCTGGCAATCAGCTCCCGGACGGGTTCTCGGTGCCCGTAGTAAGCCATTTTCTTCAAGCAAACCAGCATCAGGTCAAAATATCGTACCGGATAGGCCTCAAACCCCTTCACTGCCTCCCAAAGACCGTTAGCTTCTCGCTGAAAGCCTAAGTAGTCGACTTGAGCCTCGGCAAAATAAGCGAAGACATCCTCGAAAATTTGAGGATGGGTTTCCTCAAGGAGGGTGCGCATTTTGAAGATTTTCTCGAAATCTTTTTGTCCCCGACAATCATCAAGGACATCCCCTACCAAAAATCCCAAGTCATATTCTTCGGTCTTTTCTGAAGGAAAGGGGTGCTCGAAAGCCTGCAAAAAGGCCACATAGGTCTCTTCGAAGTCACCTAGGGTTCCTTCGTCATACTCGTGGTAGAAAGTATCAATGTCCATAGTTTGTAGAATAAAGAGCAAAAAATAAATGATCGTAGCCAAACGGGCCGGGAAAGTTAGCAAAAGTGTGCATCAACTGCCATCGGCGGCTTTGCTCATATTCCAGGCGGATGTTCAATCCGTGTGAACAAGTTCCATTCCGCAGGGAAAACAGCCTACCGCTTATGCCACCCCCACCCCGGCTTGGAGCATGTCTCCAGGTGGTGCTTAGGGCTGCACCAGCTCACACGAGCCCGCTTCGAGGTCCCGCAACACGGTTTTGTACTTGACGCCTTCCTTGCGGGTGCCGTCCTGGTACTTGACCGTGACCCGGTCGTTGCGGCCGATCTTGGGCTTTTTCAGCTCCTCGGGGTCGATATAGCGACCGTGAGCGGGATTTTTAGCCTTAGCAGGCGCAGGCTGGCTCGATTTGCGGTACCCCTCCTTTAGTTCAGCCATCGATTTATTGAAGTCTATGGTAAATAGTCGCTCGGCCTCCTGGGGGAGCACTGCCGGCTCCGTCTCTGAAAAGGAAGCCTTGAAAGCGGCTCGCTCGGCTTCCCAGGCTGCCTCGCTGTCCATGTCGGGCTTTTGCCAATCATGGACAAAATCTGCTTCCCACAAATGGACCTGATCTTCGGCGAGCAAGACCTGACGCAAAGACTGTAGCAGGGATTTGCCGGATTCATAGGTTTCCGCTGACAGCCAGCCGATTTTTTTCAGAAAATCATAGGCATAGCAAAAGCCCCAAAGCATCATGATCGCTTCGGGCTGCTGGTCCATGAACAGCATCGAGCTTTCGCCTTTGAGAAACTGCTTCAGCGATTCTCGCTCCAGCCGGAAAAAGCGATCGAAAGTGTCCGGCGGGTTAAATGTATCGCAATAGGAAATGAGGGAACCCCAGGTTTTTACCCCTACCATAACGGGCAGGCCATAGCCTTTGGCGTAGTAGGCAAAGCCTATCTGCCAGGCTTGAACGTAATTATTGAGGAACTGGGGGACCGTTAAGTCTTTTCCCATTTTGGCCCAATCTTCGGTCGAAAGCGTATAGCCTTGCTCAATGTAGGCCGCCTTTTCTTCGGGCAGCTTTTGTCCATAATCCTCCAAATGTCGGCGATGCTCCTGCCAATTGACCGTTTCCCCTGCCCTTTGCTGTTCAAAAACACGGTCTATCATTCCCAAATAAACCCAATTTTTGAGACTGCTATTTATGTAACGCTTTTCTTCTCTCTCTGCAAAATAGGTAAGCCTAATCCACTCCGTTAGCAACTCCCTATGGCCATAATAGGCCAGCTTGTTCATGCAGACCAACAGAAATTGATCGTCTTGAAACGGGCGGGATTGATAAGCTTTTACCCGTTCCCGAAGCGCCGCCACATCCCGGCGAAAGGCATGGTAATTGATCAGGTCTCTCGCGAAATAGCCTGCTAACTCCTGGTAGACATCGGCCTGCTTGTCCTCCAGCAGGGCCACCATTTGAAGGAGCTTCTCATACTCTTTCCGTTCACAAACCTCCCCCAGATATTCTAGCAGCACTTCGGGCAGGTAATATTCCGTGGCTATTTCAGGAGCGAGCGGCTCGCTGAACACCTCCATGAAAGCGTCGAAAGCGGGCTCAAAATTTTCCCGCCGGTTCAGGTAAAACTCGTGCCAGAAAGTCGAAAAGTTCATGTTGTATGGCATTGGGTAAGGGTAGCAAGGAGGGGGGAAGATCGGGTTTCGGCCCCAAAAATAATCAAGCAACCTAACTCATGCTACCTCTCCCCCAGCTCTTCTACCACGGCCCGCAGGTGGTCTAGCAGCAGCTGCCGGTCGCGCAGGTGGGCGAGTTGCTCGAAGGGAAGGGGCGCGCCGAGGGTGACACTGACTTCGCGGCCCATCTTGTTGCGCAGTTCGTGGAGCAACAGGCCCGCCCTCAGGTGGCCGTGTACGCGGCTGGCGAGGTGAAAGAGGGGGCTGTTTTGGCCGTGGAAGAAGAGGGGCACCACCGTGGCTTGGGTCTGCTGGATGAGCTTGGCCACAAAGCGCTTCCAGGCAAAATCCACGGCTTTTTGGCCGGGCCAGGGAGCGGTAGACACGCCCCCAGCAGGAAAAATGGCCAGGGCCTCCCCTGCTCGAAGGCGCGCAATGGCTTGCTGCCGCGTCTGCAGGTTGGTGTGCAGGGCTGCGCGGGTCTCACTGAAGTCGATGGGCAGCAGGTAACCGGTCAGCGAGCCCTCGCGGGTGAGGGCCTCATGGACCAGCACGAAGAACTGCGGCCGGACGCTGGCCACCAGGTAGCCCAGGGCCAGGCCGTCGAGGACCCCGAAAGGATGGTTGGCGATGAAGACCACCGGGCCTTGGCCTGGGACCCGGGCCAGGGCTTGCCGGTCATAGACCACGCTCACCTCCAATTGCCGCAGGGCTTCGCCCCAAAGGGCCGCGCCGCTCAGGTTTTTTGCCTTCAGGGCCTCGTAGCGCCGCTCAATCTCCCGTACCCCGGTGGCGACCTCCAACCCACGAATGAGCTGCCACTTCCACCAGGGGTCGTCCGGGTGAGCGTAGGACAGGGGGCTGGAAGCTTCGCGTGTCATCGTGGGAGCATTAGCATAAGGCCACAAACTACTTTGCTGAAATGTCGGACCTGCAAGGCCCATTTGCAAGTCGGAACCCTTCGGGTTTAAGGATTTTTCAACTTTTTCTGGTTCTCTCAAATCCAACAGCCCGCTGGAACCCGTAGGTTAGGTCGGCGAACCTGCGAGGTTTTTTGGGGGCTTTTCGATCAGATTGGAGGCTGAAGCCGCCAGGCTAGTGCCTGCGAAGGAAAGTAATTACCTAATTTTAAACGCAGACCTGTCCCTGGTAAAACCGGGACATTTTTTCGTGGGACAAGTCTGGGACCCGCCTCTGGAGGGGAAAAAAGGCCGAATCTGCCGAGGCAGATGAGGACTTTTTGACGCAGTACCGCGGAAAAAGGGCAAGTTTAAATAGGTAAGAATTTAGCTTCGGAAGCACTAGTGTGCTGTGGGGGACGGCGGCTCAGTCGCCAATGATGTAGCGGATGCCCAAAGCACCGTAGCCAAAACCAAAGGTGGAAAGGGGGCTGTTGCCACCCAGAAAAATACTCGGCACCCAGTCCACGGTGAGGTTGATCGGGTAGTCATCGATGACATAGTCGAGCCCTAGGTAGCCGTTGACGCCAAAGCCGATGCTGGCGAAATCGTTGAGGTAGGAATAATTGTAGAAGAAGACGGAGCCGCCGCCCCCTACGTACCATTGCAGGTTATCTACAGCGTCGATCGGCTGGTGATAAAGATAGGCCAGGCTGGCGTTGACCCCGAAGTACCGGTAGTAGGGACGGATGCCGGCATAGGCTTCGAGGGCACTTTCTTCCGAGATAAAGTGCTTGATGGAAGCGGAAACCGGGTAGCCCAGACGCGCCCCGATGGCCGTCCGGTACACCTGCCCGTGGGCAAGTTTGCTGCTGGCCAGGAAGGCCAGGCTCAACAGAAGAAGAATAAAAGTTCTTTGCATGGTCGGTGAAGGGTTAAAATGATAGGTGCAGCCGCCTTTTTAAGCGTAAAAAACGGCCTGGACTTAGGTGTCGGCCAGAATAGATAGGTAAACGATGAACCTTAAAATATATTAAAATATTCGAGGCCAAGCATTATATTTTTTCCCCCAAATAACCCGCCTCGTACAGGAATGAGCCGGTTTGGGGAGGGAGACGAATAAAGGAAAGCGAAAAAAATGAGAGAGGCACCCAACCAGGTTGCCTTAAAGCTACGTTTAAAAAATTGGTTCTCTTCATCCATTATTTTACCCATCCAGTACCACACATGCAACGTACTTTTACCCTGCTTTGGGGCCTGCTTCTGGGGCTGATGCTGCCCACAGGCGTCTGGGCCCAGCCCACCTCCTTCACTTTCACCGGCGACCTCAGTTGCCCCCCAGCCCAGATGAGCTTCAGCAGCAGCGTCACCGGCGCCACGGCTTACTCCTGGCAGTTCCAGAATGGGATGGTGGTAAACGGCCAGACCGCTTCCTTTACGATTTGGCAACCAGGCCCCTTTGAGGTGACCCATATCGTCCAGATTGGCGCGGTAGCCGACACCGAAACGGTGAGCTTGTTTGTGGGTGGGCCTACCCTGGACCCCGCCCAACTTACCATCTCCGACCTGAATGGCTGCGCACCCTTGACGGTGGATGTGCAGCATCCGGCTGATTCTTCGATTGCCAGCTGGCAGGTGGATTACGGCGTGTTTGCCAACCCAGCCGCCGTGGTCAATTCCAATGCTCCCGGCCAGCCCATCAGTGCCACCTTTACCTATAATAACCAAGGATTCTACGGCTTGACCATCGGCTTAACGGACTTGGCGGGGTGTAGCATCGACTTCGCTTACTTTGACACCGTGGTCGTTCAGGGGGGGCCCTGTATAGAGGCCCTGGTCACCGATGTGGCCTGTGCCGATGATACCACCGGCAGCATAGACGTGACCGTGACGGGCGGCATCCCGCCTTATACCTATGCCTGGAGCAATGGCAACACGACCGAAGACCTGGCCAACCTGTCGGCTGGCTCCTACACCTTAACCATTACCGATGTGCAAGGCAATACGCAAACCGAGACCTTCACGCTGGATGCGACCTTGCTGGACCTCAGTTTTACCTCCGTTCCAGCCGATTGTCAAGGGCAAAATGGCAGCATCGCAGTCACGGCGATAGGCGGACAGCCGCCCTATACCTACCTGTGGAACACAGGGGCTACTACTGACAGCCTGGATGGCGTAGATGCCGGGGGGTATTCGGTCGACATCACCGACGCCAACGGCTGCCGGGACCACGGGGCCACCTTGCTGCCCTATGCCGACAGCTGCCGCGTCACCGTTTCGGGCCGGCTCTTTTATGACCTGAACCAAAACTGTGTGTTTGATGCCGGGGATTTTCCTCTCAACGGCTTTGTAAGCATCCAGCAGGGCGGCAGCCAGGTCTACCACTACGTCGACCCCTCGGGTACCTACCAAGCAGAAATTGCCCCAGGCGATGTACTGATTGGGGCCCAGGGACCCAGCTCTTTGTTTCCCATCAGTTGCCCACCAAATGGGCAGCATTTCATCAATGGCCTCACCCAGGACAGCAGCGGCTTGGATTTCGCCTTCTTTCCGGTATCGCAGCAAGAAGACCTGGCTGTTACCCACTACAAATCCCCGGTACGACCTGGCTTTAACCACAGCAACAGCCTGAATGTCCGTAACCTGGGGACGGTGCCCTTGGCTCCGACGGTAACTTTCACCCACGCGCCGAGCGTCGATTTTCTTAGCGGCACCGCCAGCGTTGCGCCTAGCAGCTACGATCCCGCGACCTACACCGCCACCTGGACCCTGCCTACCCTTAATCCCGGCCAGCATACCTACCTCAGCTTCCAGGGATACTGCGATCCCAGTGTGGCCTTGGGGACGAATGTGGATTCCTGGGCCACGGTGTTGCCCGATAGCGCAGATGTAACGCCGCTCAACAATGTCGACACTTCTGCCGCCGTGGTTGTCGGCTCCTTTGACCCCAATGACAAATTGGCTAAGCCGCTGGGAGAAGGGCCCCTGGGTCATACCACCCTGGAAAACGAATGGTTTGATTATACCGTCCGCTTCCAAAATACCGGCACCGACACGGCCTTCTTTGTCGTGATCCGCGACACCCTCGACAGCGAGTTTCAGCCGCAGACGGTGCAGATGCGCGGGGCCAGCCATGACTACAGCCTCACCCGGGAGGAGGACAACATCCTCATTTGGCGCTTCGACCACATCAACCTGCCCGACTCGGGCCGCAACCAGCTGGAAAGCAACGGCTTTCTCCGCTACCAGGTAAAGCGCTTCGGGGCCTTGCCCCTGGGTACGGAGCTGACCAACCGGGCGGCCATCTACTTCGATTTCAATGCGCCCATCATCACCAACACTACCCTGAACACCCTTTTCCGCCCGGTGAGCAACGACCCCTCGGTGACTGAAGGGCTCACCCTGTATCCCAACCCCAGCCAAGGCACGGTCAAACTGGCCCTGACGCAAGGGCGGCTGCTGTCGCTGGAATTGCTAGACCTGAGCGGAAAGCGCCTGCGCCGACTGCCAGGCAGCCAGCAGGCTACCCAACAAGTAGACCTGAGTGACCTGGCCGCCGGGGTCTACCTGCTCGAAGTGCGCACCGATACCGACACCAAGCGCCTGCGGTTGATCCGGGAATAAGCGGTACCTTTTCTCATGCTAACGTTGCCCCTGCTTCCTTCCGGGAGGTGGGGGTTTTTTCTGCCTTTGGGTGGGGGAGAAATGAACGTGGAGAAACCCCGCGTTCCTTATCTCTTTCTCCCAACCTCATCGGTGGAAATGACTTTTTCCTCCCTATTAAACCTTGGGGCCTGGCCGGTGTCTTCCTGTTAACCTACCTAATCTACCCATGCCATTTTCCCGTTTGCTGTGTTTCCTCCCCTGCCTGCTGGGGTTTTCGTCCCTGCTCGCACAACCTCTGTACTTTCCTCCGCCTACCTCAGGCAGCCAGTGGGAGACAGTCGCTCCGGCCAGTTTAGGCTGGAATGAAGCCGAAATCGATACCCTAGAGCAATTTTTGGCTGATAACCAGACCAAAGCTTTCCTGGTCCTGTACCGGGGCCGGATCGTGATCGAGCAGTACTATGATCAATTTACCCAAGACAGCGTCTGGTATTGGGCTTCGGCGGGAAAAACCTTGACGGCTTTTCTCACCGGGATGGCCCAACAGGCGGGCTTGCTGTCGATCGAAGATACGAGCCGCACCTACCTCGGGGCGGGCTGGACCGGCCTCAGCCCGGCACAGGAACAGGCGATCACGATTTGGCATCAGCTGACCATGACCAGCGGGCTGGACGATGGGGTGAGTGACGTACACTGCACCGACCCTGCCTGCTTGCAGTATTTGGCAGCACCCGGTACCCGCTGGGCCTACCACAACGCGCCCTACACCCTGCTGCGGGAGGTGGTAGAAAACGCCAGTGGCCAGAATTACAACCTGTTTACCAATGCCCAACTCAAGCAGCGCATAGGCATGGACGGCTTCTGGCTACGACAGGGGTACAACAACTTGTTTGTCAGCACGCCCCGCAGCATGGCGCGTTTTGGCCTGCTCAACCTGAGCGGCGGAATCTGGGACGGGGACACCTTGCTGCGCGATACCGCCTATTTTCGCCAGATGACCACCCCTTCCCAGTCTCTGAACCCAGCCTACGGCTACCTTTGGTGGCTCAACGGGCAGGGCAGCTTCCGGCTGCCGGGGCTCCAGTTTTCCTTTCAGGGGCCTTTGCTTCCCCATGCGCCAGCTGACCTCTATGCGGCCATCGGCAAAAACGGACAGATCATTAACGTGGTACCCAGCGAGGACCTGGTGGTGGTGCGCATGGGCAACAATCCTGACAACTCACTGGTGTCCAACACCTTCAACGATGCCCTCTGGCAGCAGCTGGCCGAAGTGATGGCGGGATCGCCTACCGCCTTGGCTTCCCCAGAGCCCGGCCTTCGCCTCTACCCCAACCCCACCGCCGGCAAGGTGACCCTCGACCTGCCGGGAGGCTTGCCGCCGCGGATCGTGGTGCTCGATGGGCAAGGCAAGCGGGTGGGCCTGGCCTGGAAGACTGCCGAGATTGACTTGAGCGGCCTGCCTGCCGGGCGCTATACCATCGTGGTGCGCCAAGGCAACAAGCGGTGGGTCCGGACGGTGAAGAAGCGCTGAAAGGGAGGAGTGCTGCCTTTCAGGCCTGCCGGTTATACACAAATTTGAGAAAAGCGCCTTTCCCGCTTCCTGTAGGCCTGGGCGGGGTGGGCAGGGTCCCGGGGTACTGTACCGTGGCTTTCCAATCAAAGATCCGC
>CAZIVQ010000061.1:0-810 GCA_964542415.1 uncultured Bacteroidia bacterium
ACCCGTTGATAAGCCCCACGTTGGGATCGTTCTACTATTACCGCCATGACCAACAATTGGGATGCTTTTCGTGCCGGTGATCAAGTCGCTTTTTCTCGTTTGTATGAGGAGTACTTTGGTATCCTCTATGACTACGGGGTGCGCCACACCCGCGAGAAAGAGTTGACCATCGATTGTCTGCAAGATTTTTTCCTTTACCTCTGGAATCATCGGGAGAACCTCGGTGAAGCCAAATCGGTGAAGTACTACCTGATTTCTTCCTTTCGCCGCCGCCTTTTCAAGTATTTGGAGAAGGAGCGCAAAATCGCCTACCGCAAGCAGGATTTCATGCTCTTGCAGTCGATGGAGCATCCGCCGGCGGAAAAGAAAATGATCTTGGCCGAAGAGCAACTCAAGCGCACCTACCTGATCAAAGAATTGCTTTCTGAGCTGAGCCCCCGGCAAAAGGAGGTCCTTTACCTGCGGTATTTCAATGGGATGAGTCCCAAAGAAATCGCCAGCCTGATGGGGATCAGCTACCAGACGGTGGTCAATCATTTGTGCGAGGCCATCAAGGCCTTGCGCCAACGAAAACTCCCCGCCATCAAGCAGTTTTTAGGATAGTCCTCAATCTGCGGCTCCCCTCGAAATCCCTGCCGGACTGGTTCCTTTACCAGCCCGCCAGGGATTTTTTGTGCTGAAGCATGGGGCAAGCAAAGCGCGTAATCCGACTCCGGTCTCTTAGCATCTCTGGCAGAGCGGAGTCTTCCAACCCAGGCTGGGCCAGGTCCCGCCAAAGGCGGACAGGTCGGAGACCTGGCCCAGCAAGGG
>CAZIVQ010000061.1:820-10044 GCA_964542415.1 uncultured Bacteroidia bacterium
TATTTGGGGTTACAAAGAAGTATGGCCAACTTGCCCTGGGCTATTGGCCCTAGGTCGAATCGCTTTTTACAAAAAAAAGGCGAACGGCCTGGTATCGAATTTGAGGCCTAGGCTCTCCTACTGTAAACCACCTGCCTGGCAGGCAAGCTATAAGCAATTCATGGCTTATTCAGATCAAGCACTCATCGACCTTGTAGAGAACCCTTCTTTCCGTGCTTATGTGCTCGGAGAGGAGGGAGCTGACCTGAGAGGGTGGCAGCAATGGCTGGAAGAAAACCCAGAAAAGCGCGAGTTAGCGCAAGAGGCCGCTGCCATCATCAATATGATGGAAGGCTCCCGCTCGACTCTCTCGCGGGAAGAGGTGCAGGGCCACTGGCAGGACCTGGCGACTCAGATCGGGGCTCCCCCCGCTGAAACCAGCCAACCAGGGTCTGAAGCAGCTCCCACTCCCAAAAAGACAAAAAAGATTTCTCCCTGGAACCAGGGTTTCGTCTGGCTGATCGCGGCTTCCATCACCTTCCTGCTGCTCACTGCCGGGGCTTTAGGCTGGTGGGGCGTCAACCCCTTCGAAGCCAATGGCACCGGGGAGGTGATCACCGCTTTTGGACAAATCCAGCGGGTGAGCTTGCCTGATGGCAGTGAGGTGGTACTCAATGCCAACTCTTCGCTGCACTATGACATGCCCACCGACACCAGCCTGCCGCGAAAGGTCTGGCTTTCTGGGGAAGCTTTTTTTGAGGTGACCCAAACCCCCCGGCGGGGAGGACGAAGTTTTCAGGTCCACTCCAAAGGCCTGCTGATCAAGGTGCTGGGCACCGCTTTCAACGTCAATAACCGCGGAGACAAAAACGAAGTGCTCCTCGACCACGGCAAAGTAGCCCTGGTACATAAAGATGAAGCAGAGCCTCTTTCTCCTAAACCCGGAGAATTGGCTTCGCTCGACCCCGGGAAAAAGAAAATCGAGATCCGCCCGGCGGATAAGCGTCTCATCACCTCCTGGATCGAAAACCGGGTAGTATTTGAGCAGACCACGGTAGAAGAGATCGGGCAGCTGATCTGGGATCGCTACGGCGTGGAAGTGATGATCGCTAATGACAGCCTCGCCCAGCGGCAACTTTCAGGCGAAGCGGTAGTCGTGGAGCTGGATGATCTCCTGCTTTTGTTGCGAATAACCTTCGGTATCCAAGTAGAAAAAAAGGGGAACACCCTCTATTTAAAAGACAGCTAAAAAGATCGAATGGCTTTGCCTTTCACCTGGCTCCCTGGGACTTTCTCCCGGGTGAGGCAAGCTAGCTATACCCTTTCCTTCCCAGTCTGAACCTAAACCTACTACAGCGTGAGACTGGGACTTCTTCAAGTCCTACTTACTATTAATTTCATTTTCTTATGAAGCTGAATTGGACACAACTACTCAGGGGTCTCGTTTTGTGCTTATGGATAGGCGCCAGCCTTTCTCCGGGCCTGAACGCGCAAGCCCTCGCCTGGGCAGACCCATCCCTGCCCCCGGCTGACCACCCGCAGCAGGCGCAGGAAGAACTGGTCGATGTATTGAACCGGCTTTCGGCCAACAAGCAAGTGCGCTTTGTTTATGAAAGCAAGGTGGTGACAGGCAAATATGTCAGCAACCAGGTGAACTACAACGTCTCCGTGGAGAAAATCCTCGGCCGGATTTTGCCCCCGCTGGGCCTGGAGTTCCAGAGCCTGAAGCACCAGACCTTTGCCATCTTGCCCGGCAACCAAGCCCTGCCTCAGCGGCAACGTTCGCAGGCTGCCCTGCCGAAACTGGAGGCTCCGGCCCTGACCAGTTCCAATGAAAACCGCCAAGGCCAGTCCTACCAAGGCCTTAGCCCGCTGCAAATGCGGCCGGTAACCGTGGCTGCCCCTACCGACTTTACGGTATCAGGCCTCGTCCTGGGCATCGACAACCAACCGCTGGAAGGGGCCACCGTGCGCGAAAAAGGCGGCACCAAGGGCTCCCTCACTGATGCGGCCGGCCGCTATTCCATCACCCTAGAAGATGGCAACGGCACCCTCCTCTACTCTTATGTGGGGTACAAAACCCAAGAGATCGCCATCAATGGCCGTAACAGCATCAACGTGACCCTCTCCGAAGACCTCACCGACCTCGACGAAGTGGTGGTGGTAGGCTACGGGACCCAGGTCAGGCGCGAGATCACCGGCAACATTGCCACGGTCAAGGGCGAAGACCTGCAGAAGGTGCCCTTCTCCTCGGTCGACCAGGGCCTGCAAGGCATGGCCGCCGGGGTACAGGTATCGGCCGCCTCCGGGGTAGCCGGCGCTCCAGTACGCGTCATGATCCGCGGTACCAGCTCGATCAATGCCGGAACTGAGCCCCTCTATGTCATTGATGGGATGATCGTGGGCAGTAGCTTGGGAACCGACATCCGCTCAGCAGATGCCAGTCCGCAGAACCCGCTGGCCAACATCAACCCGAACGATGTCGCGTCGATCGAAATTCTGAAAGATGCGGCCGCTACCGCCATTTACGGTTCGCGGGGCTCCAACGGGGTCATCCTCATCACCACCAAGAGCGGTAAGACGGGCAAGGGTGAGCTGAACATCTCCTACAACGGGGGGGTGCAGAGCTTGCTGGCTCATCCGCGAGACTTCTTCCTCCAAAATGGCAACGAGTGGCTGGACCTGGTAGACGAGGCGCGGGCCAATACCGGCCTGGATGCCATCGTCGATGATCAGTTTTTTACGCGGCAAGACCTCTATAGCTCAAACGAGCCTAGCTTCACACTGACCCCCGAGCAAGCCCGTCAAAACTCAGCTAACTGGGATGAGATGCTCAATACCGGTCGCTTCCACGATGTAAACATTTCTACCTCCCGTGGCTTTGATGGCGGCAACTACTTCATCTCGGCCAACTACCGCGATGAGACAGGCGTGCTGAACAACCCTACCACCGGGGACGGAAACCGCTTCCAGCGGCTGGCTGTGCGGGTCAACGCTGACTTGAAGCCTTTCTCTTCTTTCACTTTAGGTACCCGCACCACCTTGTCTTACACCAACAACGAGCGGATCAATCCAGGTGGTGGTGGTGGGCCCGGTGGTAACGTGTTCACGGCCACGCCAGGTTTTGGCATTGCCTCCTCGCATCGCCCAATCTATCCGATTTTTGATCCTGGTACCGGCGAGCTGTTTGACCCGCGTTCGGGCAACAACTTCCGCGCGACCATGGATGGTGATAACATCCGTAACCAAGCCTACACCTACCGGGCCCTTTCGGGGTTTTTTGCCGAATGGCAAGTGCCTTGGATCGACGGCTTGTCTTTCCGTTCTGATGTTTCGGCTGACGTACAGGTCGGTCAAGGGATTTTCTGGTCGAATACCGTGGTACGGGAGCAATCGCCCTATGCTTTCGACGACCAGCGCACGGGGGTCAATGTACTGTTCAACGCGCTGGCTAACTACCGCAAGGAGTTTGGTGATCATACCCTCGCCCTGACTGCCGGTACGGAGCGTCAGTTCCGTTCCTTCCGCAGCAAATACATTGAGGGGGACAACCTCTTTGGTACCGCGCAGGAAGTCGGCTCGCCGGGCAACATCCAACGCCTCGGTGGTTTTGCCAACACCGGCCCTAACTTTCTCTCTTTCTTCGGCCGGGCCAGCTACAACTTCGCCGGCAAGTACCTGGTAGGGATAAGCTTCCGCCGCGATGCTTCGACTGCCTTTTTGGTCAATGGAGCGAGTGAGATTGCCCCCGAGACTTGGTCCAACTTCCCCGGCGCTTCGGTGGGCTGGATCCTCTCGGAAGAAAGTTTCATGCAAGGGCAAAACATCATCAACTTCCTGAAGCTGCGCGGCTCTTACGGCCGTACGGGTAATGCAGGGATTCCCGGGGGCCTGGACGTGACCCGGTTTGCTGACTGGGGCCGGTACGGCTCGCGTGACAATAACGTCAACGGCGGCAGTTTGCTCAGCAACATTGCAGCCGTGGGCATCACCTGGGAGACCACCGATGCTATGGATGTAGGCTTCGACTACGAATTGCTCAACAGCCGCCTCTCTGGTAGCCTGGCCTACTTCCAGCAGGATGTGACCGGCCTGATCTTGCAGGTCCCCGTTCCGCCTTCTTCCGGAATTTTCAATGGGGGTTCCGTTTGGTCCAACATCGGGAACATGCGCAACTCCGGCCTGGAATTCAGCCTGACGTCTTACAACGTCTCCACGCCTGACTTTACCTGGCAGACCAGCCTGAACTTTACCTGGAACACCAATGAGGTGCTAGAACTGGCTCCGGTGCTGGATGAAAACGAAAATGGCGTAAACGCCGGGGCCACCACCACGGTGGCCGGGGGTATTCTGGGTGAATTCTTCCTCGCCCGTTACGCTGGCCTGAATGAGTTTGGTGGCTATCCGCAGATATATGAGATTGACGGCAACCGCTTCCTCGAAGACGGGGTGACGCCTAATCCAGAATTTAGGCAAGAAACGGGCAACATCCTGCCTGCCGACCGCAACACCATCCGTAGACACAAACAGCGTACTGGTAAGAGCGGGCTGCCGAAATACTTCGGGGGCTTCAACAATACCCTGAATTACAAAGGCATTGAGCTCACTTTCAACTTTGCCTTCCAGGGCGGCAACTGGATTTTCGATGACATGGAGCGCCAATTCAGCCGCATTGGTGGCGGCGGGAGCAATTACCTGGCCAGCTTGGCCACGGATAACTTTGACGTCGCTGGCGTCAATGCCCGTCATCCGGGCCTGACCTGGAACAACCGCTATGACACCTACAACGAGGACGGTACCATCGATCGCACCAACCAGCGTTTCGACTACCGGGGCAACCAGTACCACGATCAGTACCTCAAGCGGGGTGACTTCATACGCCTGCGCACCTTGCAACTGGCCTACAACTTCCCGAATGCGGTGTTGGAGCGCATGAACCTGCGCAACCTGCGGGTATTCGTGACCGGCACTAACCTGCTGACCATCACGGGCTACGATGGCCTTGATCCTGAGCAGGCAGTCTTGTCTGGCAACCGTAACCTGACCCAGGGCTTCTTTGGCTTGCAAATGCCACCGCTGCGGGTCTTCTCCGGGGGCCTCTCCGTCAACTTCTAGCACCTATCGCTGGACCCCACCCGGGGTGGGGTCCGGTCCTTTTCCGCTTTTCAAAATCTGATCAAGATGAAAAAGATACTCTTATACATCGTACCGGCTTTCCTGCTGCTGTTTATGAGCAGCTGCGACAACGAAGCCTTCCTGGTACCGGAGACCCCGGTAGAGGATCCCTGGCTAAGCGTGGCCGAGTTTGAGCAGGCCGCCATTGGGGCCTACTATGCCCTGAGTGGCAACGGGGGCTTCCGTCACGCCTACACCCACCGCCGTGTGGTCAACATCGTCGCTTCTGATGTGGGCACCTTTCTGCCCGATGCATCAGGCAACGCCGACATCGAGTCGGCTTACGCCCGCGAAGCAGAGGTAAACCTCGGTTTTCTAAACAACAGTGTGTTCCGCTCTTGTTACAATGCCATCGGCAACGCCAACGCTGGCCTGGACTTCATCAATTCGCGCGAGGGGGATCCCTATCCCTTCGACCCGAACAAGGCTCAGGTAGACCGGATCTGGGGAGAACTGCTTTTCGTACGGGCCTTTTCCTACTGGAGCTTGGCCCAGACTTACCTGCCGGCCTATGAACCCGGAGGAGCCAACGACGCCCGCCGCATTCCACGCCGCCTAAGCCTCCCGGGTAACCTGGCAGATGCGACCCAGTCTCAGTTCTTTTCGGTAGAAGAAACCTACCAGCAGATCGTCGATGACCTGGTACGCGCCAAAGAGCTGCTGCCCGAGCGCTTCGATCCCGCGCAGGGCCATGACCTTTCTTACTCTGACGGCCGGGCTACGCGCTTTGCCGCGGCGGCCTTGCTGAGCCGCGTCTACTTCCAGATGGGCATGCGTGACCAGGCGCTGACCGAGCTCGACTACGTGATCGACCAAAACGGCGGCGACTTCGACCTGACTGAAGATCCGATTGAGACCTTCAACAAAGACTTCAAGGGCCGTAGTAGCGAAGTGATTTGGTATTACCTCCAATACGATGGCGACGGCATCGGCTCGTGGAAGCGTCCGGGTCGCTTTGAAGCTTATAACAAGTGTGACCGCGGCTGTAGCAATGGCGGGGGCCTGATCCAGGATACGCTGGTGAGACAAAGCACGGGGGTGAGGGACTCAATCGAAACCATCCAGAATGACCGCCAAGGTGGTGGCCGTACGGTAGTGGTGAGTGATGCGGCCCTGCTCGAAATGGGCTGGATCAATGAGGACCTGAGTGAGCCGGTAGAAGCCACCTACGACAAGCGCTACATGCAACTGATGACGCGCTACGAGACTCCGGGCACAGATACCCTCAGCATCCGCCGCCTACCCGAGCCCCGTTTCACCAACTTCACCCGTCCTTATGTGTGGAACAACAAGTACTACCGTGCCTCAAATGGGGGACGCTCAAATACAACCATGCTCCGCCTGGCTGAGATGCACCTGACCCGGGCCCTGCTGCGCCTGAACGATGGCGATGCCCAGGGGGCTGCTGATGACCTGAATGTCGTTCGTGAGCGCGCTTGGGACGAAGAAGCTGCCGGTGCGCCCTATACCCCGCTGACTGCTGGGGAGGTGACTCCCGAGCTTATCCACACCGAGCGGATGAAAGAGATGCTCTTCGAAGGTGACCGCCTCTGGTACCTCCAGGCCCAGCAGATCGACATCCCCAATGGCGACCGCGGGCAAGGCAGCGTACCTTTCAACAGCCCGGGCCTCTTCTATGAGATTCCCGACAATGAGAAAGACCTGAATACCGGCTTCCCCGGTTAATTCAGGCAGGATTGTTTGATTGATTAAATGACCGAGAGCAGGGCAGCGATGCCCTGCTCTTTTTTGATTTGGGAGGGACAGGGCATGCCCTATCCCTCCTGGTATTTTTTCTCCCGCTCCCCCTCTCTTTGCTAGAACCCAACTACTACTACATGCATTGCTTCAAGCTTTTTCTACTTACTGCCCTGCTCCTGCTGGGAGGGGGCTGCCAATCCGATGCGCCGGGAGAAGAACGGGCTTCCAGGGAGCCCGCTGCCCCGCTGTTCGAAAGGCTCCCCGCCGAACAAACCGGCATCAGCTGCGTCAACCGCCTGCCGGAGGACCGCTACCGCAACATCATCGTCTACCAGTATTACTACAACGGCGGCGGCGTGGGCATCGGTGACCTCAATGGCGATGGTAAGCCCGACCTGGTCTTTACCCAAAACAGCGAGCCCAACAAGCTCTACCTCAACGAGGGCGACTTTCGCTTCAAAGAGGTGAGCCTCGCGGCGGGCTTCGTGCCTTATGGCAAGGTCTCCTGGTGTACGGGGGTGGCCCTGGCCGATGTCAACCAGGACGGCAAGCTCGACATCTACCTCAGCCGATCAGGCAATTTGCAACCCGAAAACCGCCGCAACCTGCTCTTCATCAACCAGGGCAACAATGCCGAGGGGGTGCCGCAGTTTCGGGAAAGAGCCCAAGCGTTTGGCCTGGACGATGCGGGCTATACCGTGCAGACGGTCTTCTTCGACTACGACCGGGACGGCGACCTCGACGCCTTCATCATGAACCACGCCACGGGCTTTTTCAATTCGCCCCCAAACCTGGACCTCGAAGCCAAAGATCCCGACCGCGGCGACAAGCTGTTGGAAAACCGCAATGGCACCTTCGTGGAGGTCACCACCCAAGCGGGCATCGAAAGCCACGCCAAGGGCTATGGCCTGGGGGTAGCGGTCGAAGACTACAACCAGGATGGCTGGCCCGACCTCTATGTTTCCAACGACTTCTACGAGCACGACTACCTCTATATCAACCAGCGGGACGGCAGTTTCAAGGAGCAGCTTAAGTCCTCCATGCGCCACATTTCCAACTACAGCATGGGCAATGACGCCGCGGATGTCAACAACGACGGCTGGCCGGAAGTGATGGTGCTCGACATGGTGGCCGAAGACAACCGCCGTCTCAAGGCCAACATGAGCGGCATGAACCCGGAGGATTTCTGGTTTTTGGTAAATGAGGGCTTCCATTACCAGTACATGTTCAACACCCTCCACCTCAACCGGCAGAATGGCACCTTCAGCGAAATCGGGCAGATGGCGGGGGTGTCCAATACCGACTGGTCCTGGGCCCCGCTGCTGGCCGACTTTGACAACGACGGCTGGAAAGACCTCTACGTGACCAATGGCCTGCGCAAAGATGCCCGCAACACCGATTTCCGCAATGCCTTCGCCGGTTTGCTCCAGAAAGCCTCCCAAAACAACCAGCAGCTGACCGATGCGGAGTGGAACAACGCCCTGACCACCATGCCCTCGGAGCGCATCCCCAACTATGCCTTCCGCAACCGCGGCGGCAGCGGCCTGCAATTCGAGAAAGTCTCCGAAGCCTGGGGCCTGGCTACGCCCGGCTTCTCCAATGGCGCTGCCTACGGCGACCTCGACGGCGACGGCGACCTCGACCTGGTGGTCAGCAATATTGACGACCAACCCTTCGTCTACCGCAACCGCGCCCGCGAGGATCGGGGCAACCACTTCCTCCGGCTGGCTTTCGAGGGCGAGGCCGACAACCGTCAGGCGCTCGGTACCAAAGTCAAGCTGCGGACTGGTGACCAATGGCAATATTTCACCCATTACACCATCCGCGGTTACCAATCGACGGTAGAGCCGGTGATGCACATTGGCTTGGGACAAGCCGATCAGGTGGATGAACTATTGGTCACCTGGCCCGATGGCCGTGAGACGCGGCAACAAGCCGTGGCGGCGGATCAGACCCTGACCTTCCGGCAAGGTGAGGCAGGCCCGGCGCAGCCAGTAGCGTCGGCGGCCGTGCCCATTTTTGCCGAAGCCAAAGACCAGCAGGGCCTGGCTTTTACCCATCAGGAAAATGCCTTCAACGACTTCGACCGTGAGGTGCTGCTGCCGCACAAGATGTCGCAGTTTGGCCCGGCCCTGGTCACGGGCGATGTAAACGGCGACGGGCTGAGCGATGTGTTCGTGGGCGGCGCGGCCGGACAAGTAGGCAAGCTCTTCCTGCAGCAGGTCGGCGGCCGCTTCCAGGCCAGCCGGGTGAAGTTTGACGCGGCCTACGAGGACCTGGGCGCGGCCTTTTTCGACGCCGATGGCGGC
The DNA here is from genome assembly GCA_964542415.1 of uncultured Bacteroidia bacterium. Classification (GTDB taxonomy): domain Bacteria; phylum Bacteroidota; class Bacteroidia; order J057; family J057; genus CAZIVQ01. Next base: position 9,985 of record CAZIVQ010000061.1, read on the forward strand.
GGCGACGCCGACCTAGATCGGAAGAGCACACGTCTGAACTCCAGTCACGTGAAACGATCT
>CAZIVQ010000062.1:0-9956 GCA_964542415.1 uncultured Bacteroidia bacterium
ATCTGGGCTGTTGATGATCATGCCATCGGGCAGCTCTATATCCGGGGGGGGACGCCGATCCAAAACATGGTGCTGCTCGATGGCATGATCATCTACAGCCCCTTTCACTCCATCGGGCTGTACAGCGTCTTCGATCCTGACTATATCCGGGGCGTGGAGGTGTACTCAGCGGCTTTTCCGGCAGAATATGGCGGCCGCCTTTCTTCCATCATCGACATCAACACCCGCAACGGCAACCTGACCCAGTTCAAGGGCAAACTCGAGCTCAACCCCTTCACTGCCGGGGCCCTGATCGAAGGGCCCATCGGCAAGGCAAAGCGGAAGGGGGCCGGGGTCAGCTACCTGCTTTCGGCCCGCAACAACTTCATCGACCGAACCTCGCAGAGCCTCTATGGCTATGTCGACGACTCGGTGGGCCTGCCATTCAACTTTCTCGACCTCTACGGCAAGCTGACGGCCTCAGATGGGGTCAACTACGCCAACCTCTTTGGCTTCCGGCAGACCGACAATGTGAACTACGAATTTCCGGCCGACATTGGCTGGGACGCCTTCGGGGCGGGGGCCAATTTTCAGTTGCTTCCCTCCGGGGCCGGGGCCATCATTACCGGCAACCTCGGGTATTCGAGCTATATGTCCAGCCTGGAAAGCCCTCAGTCGGAGCGATTTCCGCGCACCAGCCAGATTTCCGGCTTCAACGGCAACCTGCGCGTGGGCTATATCTTTAACTCGGTGGATGAGTTCCAATTTGGGTTGAACATGCTGGGCTTCCAGACGGACTATGTATTCACCAACAGCTTTGGCTTCCGCACCACCCAGCAGGCGAGCAACACCGAGGCAGCCGCTTCCTTTATTTACAAAAAAGTCTTGGGTAAGGGAGAAGGACGCAAGCGACAGGACTTAGCGGTGATCGAGCCGGGGCTGCACATTCACTACTACAACAACCAACTGCCGGTGCAACTCGAACCCCGACTGCGCCTGAAAATAAACCTGCCCCGGGTGAGCCTCAGCCTCGCCGCCGGGCGCTATTCGCAGAACTTGCTCGATGCCAATTCGCCCCTGGACGTGGTCAACCTCTTCCAGGCATACCTATCGGCCCCGGACCGGCTGGATTTTCGCTTGCAGAACACCAACCTCCAGACCGCATGGCACCTGCTCGGCGGCGTAGAAGCGGAAATATTCCCCAACCTCACCACCTCGGTCGAAGGCTGGTACAAAGATTTTACCCAGCTGACCAACATCAACCGGGACAAACTGCTGCCGGAAGAACCCAACTTCATCGTGGAAGCGGGAGAAGCCTACGGATTTGATTTGCTGATGAAATACCAGACGCCCAATTGGTACCTCTACAGTACCTACGGCTGGGCCAAAGTGACCCGCACCGACTTGCTGGACACAGAGGATCCCCGCACCTATCCCCCGGTTTGGGACCGGCGGCACACGGTCAACTTTGTGGCGGCCTACAAGCTGGGCCGACCCGAGTTGCTGGAACAGGGCGACCGCTTCGTGCGGCCCAAGTTTACCGATAGCAAGTGGGAATTCAGCCTGCGCTGGACCTACGGCTCGGGCTTCCCCTTCACGCAGACCCAGGGCTACTTCGAAAAGCTCAATTTCCGGGATAATGGCGCACAGACCGACATCGCCCGCCAAAACGGGCAATTTACCGTGATCCTCGCCGACGAGGTAAATGCAGGCCGCCTGCCGACCTACCACCGCCTCGACGTCTCGGCCAAGCGTCGCTGGATCCTCGCCAATACCGTGCAGATCGAAGCCTCGGTCAACCTGCTCAACGGCTACGACCGCCGCAACATCTTCTACTACGACCGTAACACCAACACGCCGGTCTACCAGCTGCCGGTCATTCCGACCGTAGGACTGGTAGCGCGCTATTAGGTTTTGGCGAGAAATGGGGCAACCCTGTTTGGAGACCTAAGCTTCCTCTTGGGCGGCCTCACTGAGGGTGACGAAGGATTCGTCGCGGGCGGGCAAGCTGGTTTTCCCCATCAGGTAAAGGTCGGCGGCCCGGGCTGCTTCCCGGCCTTCGGCGATGGCCCAAACCACCAGGGAAGCCCCCCGGCGCACATCACCGGCGGCGAAGACGCCTGCCTGGGAGCTGCGGTAATGAGGGGCGCGTACGTTGCCGCGGCGGTCGAGTTCCAGGCCCAGATCTTGCAGTAGGCCTTCGGCCTGGGGGTGAGCAAAACCAATAGAGATCAGCGCCAGCTGACAGGGCAGCTCGCGACGGGTCTCTTCCAGCTCCACATAGCCTTTGCGACCAGGGTTCCAGCGGATGTTCACCACTTCCAGGGCCCGCAGTTGTCCGTTTTCATCGCCCTTGAAGGCCTTGGTCAGCACACCAAACTCCCGTTCGCAGCCTTCTTCATGGGAGGAAGTGGTTTCCAGAATCATGGGCCATTCCGGCCAGGGATTTTCTGGGAGGCGCTCAGCGGGAGGCAAGTTCCCCCAGGTCATTTGTAAAATGGAGCGCGCTCCCTGCCGGTTGGCGGTGCCGATGCAGTCGGAGCCGGTATCGCCCCCGCCAATGACAATGACGTCCTTGTCCTTGGCGTCGATGTCACCTACGGGTTGCTGCCAGTCGCCAGCCACTTTGCGGTTGTTTTGGGTCAGGTAGTCCATGGCAAAATGAACCCCCTGAAACGCCCGCCCTTCGAGGGGCATGTCGCGGGGCACGGTGGCCCCATTACAAAGCACCACCGCCTCGTAATCGGCTTGCAGCTGGTCTACGCGCACGTCTTCACCCACGGTCACGCCACAGCGAAACTCGATGCCTTCAGCTTCGAGGATTTCTACCCGGCGCTCGACCACCCATTTTTCCAGCTTGAAATCGGGAATGCCGTAGCGGAGCAGGCCCCCAGGCTTTTCGTCCCGCTCAAAGACGGTAACCAGGTGCCCGGCCCGGTTGAGCTGGGCGGCCGCGGCCATACCGGCCGGACCGGAGCCAATGACGGCTACTCGTTTGCCGCTGCGCTGCACCGGCGGCTGTGGCTGCACCCAGCCTTCGGCGTAGGCCCGCTCAGCAATGGTTTTCTCGATCAGCTCAATGGTCACCGGCGGCTGGTTGATGCCCAGCACACAGGAGCGCTCGCAGGGCGCAGGGCAAATCCGCCCGGTAAACTCGGGAAAATTGTTGGTGGCATCCAGCAAGACGAAAGCCTGCTGCCAGTCGCCTTCGTAGACGGCATCGTTGAACTCAGGGATATTGTTCCCCAAGGGACACCCTTGATGGCAGAAGGGCACCCCGCAATCCATGCAGCGCGCTGCCTGCTGATGGCTCTTTTCCTCCTTCAGCGGAGCCAGAAACTCCTTGAAATGCTGCTTGCGCTGCTCGGGAGCCTCGGTTGCGGGGTATTCCCGCTTATATTCTTTAAAACCAGTGGGCTTGCCCATAGAAAGCTTGTTTTTAGGTAAACTGAAACGATTTTCTCCCCTCATCCTCCCTCAACTCCCACGCCGCTATATCCAACCTTGCTCCGGATCCTGTCCTTTCATCCGGCCAGGTCTCGCTGCCAGGGGTTGAGCGCCTGACGTCGCTTGGCCATGACGGCCTTGTACTCGGTGGGGATGACCTTGGTGAAATGGGAGAAAGCGGTCTCCCAATCGGTCATGAGCTTGAGGGCGATCCGGCTGCCAGTAAAGGCATGGTGGCGGTTGATGAGCCGCTTCAGGGTTTCGGTATCTTCGAAATCCAAGGGATCGAATTCCACCAATTCCTGGTTGCAACGGGGGATGAAGTTTTTCGCCGGGTCGTAGATGTAGGCTACCCCGCCGCTCATGCCAGCGGCAAAGTTTCGGCCGGTGGGGCCGAGGACCACCACGGTGCCCCCGGTCATGTATTCGCAGCCATGATCTCCCAGGCCTTCTACCACCGCCTGCACCCCGGAATTGCGCACGCAAAAGCGTTCTCCCACGATGCCTCGGATATAGGCTTCCCCAGAGGTAGCTCCGTAGAAGGCCACATTGCCGACGATGATATTCTGACCCGGTTGCAGGTCTTCAGGTGATTCGGCATGGGGATACACGATCACTTCGCTGCCTGAGAGACCTTTGCCCAGGTAGTCGTTGGCTTCCCCTTCCAGTTCAAAGCGGATGCCCTTGGCCGCGAAGGCGGCAAAACTCTGCCCGGCAGACCCCTTGAACTTGAGGTGAATGGTGTTTGTGGGCAGGCCCTCAGCTTGGTATCGCTTGGTCAACTCGTAGGAAAGCATGGTCCCGGTAGCCCGGTCGGTGTTCTCTACCGGATAATGAAGCAAGACAGGGGCCCCTACTTCCAGGGCGTCTTTGCAGTCGGCGATGAGTTGATGGTCGAGTTGGGTCGCGAGGCCGTGGTCTTGGGGCACGCTTTTGTAGAGGCCCACTTCGGGACCGGCCGGCATTTTGTAGAGAATGGGGCTGAGGTCCAGGCCCTTGAACTTCCAGTGTTCGAGGTCCTCACGTACCTGAAGGCGATCGACTTGCCCGACCATCTCTTCGATGGTGCGGAATCCCAGCATGGCCATGTGCTCGCGCAGGTCCTCGGCCAGGAAGGTAAAGAAATGGATCAGGTGCTCAGGTTGGCCAGAGAAGAGCGCTCTCAGCTCTGGATCTTGGGTAGCCACGCCCACCGGGCAGGTATTCAGGTGGCATTTACGCATCATGATACAACCCTCGACAATGAGGGCGGCGGTGGCCACGCCCCATTCTTCGGCGCCCAGCAAAGTGGCGATGGCCAGGTCGCGGCCGGTGCGCACTTGGCCATCGGCCTGCAAGGTGACGCGGCTGCGGAGGTTGTTTTTGACCAGGGTCTGATGGGCTTCTGCCAAACCAATTTCCCAGGGCAAGCCTGCATGCCGGATGGAGCTGAGCGGGGAGGCCCCCGTTCCGCCATCCGAGCCAGAGATGAGGATGTGGTCTGCGTGGGCCTTGGCGACCCCGGCAGCGATGGTGCCTACCCCCGCCCGTGACACCAGCTTCACGCTGATGCGAGCAGCCGTGTTGGCATTTTTCAAATCAAAAATCAGCTGGGCCAGGTCCTCGATCGAATAGATATCGTGGTGAGGCGGAGGAGAAATGAGCCCCACGCCCGGGGTGCTGTAGCGCACCCGCCCGATCCACTCGTCTACCTTATGGCCAGGCAGTTGCCCGCCTTCGCCCGGCTTGGCCCCTTGGGCCATTTTGATCTGCAATTCTTCTGCCTCAGACAGATAATGCGAGGTGACCCCAAAGCGGCCCGAAGCTACCTGCTTGATGGCCGAGCGCTCCGAGTCTCCGTTGGGGTGAGGCTGAAAACGGCGAGAATCTTCTCCCCCTTCCCCGCTGTTGCTCTTACCGCCGATCCGGTTCATGGCAATGGCCAGGGTACTATGGGCCTCATGCGAAAGCGAACCAAAAGACATGGCCCCCGTGGCAAAGCGCTTGAACAAAGAAGTGACCGGTTCTACCTCCTCGATCGGAATGGGGTTTTTGCCGGTAAAGTCAAAAAGGCTCCGCAGGGTGATGGCCTTCTTTTGTTGTTGGTTGATGGCCTCGGCATAGCGACGATAAAGCTCGTAGTCACCGAGGCGGGTAGATTTTTGGAGCAGGTGAATGGTGGTAGGATTCAGCAAATGGGCTTCGCCATTGCGTTTCCATTGGTACAGGCCCCCCACTTCCAGCCGCTGCACCGGCACGGGCGCGGCCGGGAAAGCCAGGCGATGCCGGACCAGGACCTCCTTGGCGATCCCCTCAAAAGTCAGCCCCCCGATACGGGAGATGCTGCCTTTGAAACAGGTGTCGACCACCGAGCGGTCGATGCCGAGGATTTCGAAAATCTGCGCCCCGTGATAAGACTGCACCGCCGAGATGCCCATCTTGGACATCACCTTGAGCAGGCCCTTGTTCACGGCATTGACGTAGTTGCGCTGCAACTGATCGAACGTGTAGTCCTGGTAAGCCGGGTGGGTCTCGCGCATGGAGCGCAGGCTCTCATAAGCCAGGTAGGGATTGATGGCCACGGCCCCATAGCCGATCAGGGTGGCAAAATGGTGTACCTCGCGGGCATCTCCCGTTTCTACCACCAGCGCGCTTTGCGAGCGCCAATCTTGCTGGATCAGGAAATGATGCACGGCCCCTACGGCCATGAGCATAGGAATCGGTGCCTGCTCAGGCCCGGCTTTCCGGTCACTGAGAATGAGGATGGTCGCTCCGTTTTGGAGCGCCTGCAAAGCCTGCTGGCAGATGCGGTCCACCGCCGCTTCCAGGCCTTCTTCCAGCCCAAACGTCACGTCGATGGTCGCACTGCGGTAGTGTGCCTGCTTGAGGTAACGCAGCTTAGCCAGCTGCTCGTTGGTCAGGATCGGGTGCTTGATGGCAATGTGCCTGCAATGTTCCGGGGTCTCGTCCATCACATTTTTGGACCCCCCGATCCAGGTACGGAGCGACATGACGGCCCGCTCACGGATGGGGTCGATGGGCGGATTGGAGACCTGGGCGAAGTGCTGCTTGAAATAGCTGGCCAGGTGCTGGCTTTGGTCGGAAAGGACCGCGAGGGGGGTATCGGCCCCCATGGAGCCTAGCGGTTCCTTGGCTTGGGAAGCCATAGGCCCGAGCACTACTTTGAGCTCTTCGGAGGTGATGCCAAAGAGCTGCTGGCGCTGGGTAAGAGAACCTGCTGGCTGAAACGTCCCATTTTTGGGGGTGGGCAGGTCCTGGATGTTGATCTTATGCCGCTTGAGCCATTTTTTGTAGGGTCGGCGGCGGGCCAGGGAGCGCTTCACCTCCTCGTCTTCGAGGATGCGGCCGGACCGCAGGTCGGCGATAAACAAGCGGCCGGGCTGTAGGCGGCCTCGCTGGATCACGGTGGCAGGGTCCAACGGCAAAGCCCCGGCCTCAGAGGACATGACCAAGCGGTCATCGACGGTGAGGGCGTAGCGGGAAGGCCGCAGGCCGTTGCGGTCCAGGGTGGCTCCCACGGTGAACCCGTCGGTAAAGCATACCGAGGCGGGCCCGTCCCAGGGCTCCATCAGGGTGGCGTGGTACTCGTAGAAGGCGCGGATTTCCTCGTCCATGAGCTTGTTGCCGTACCAAGCCTCGGGAATCAGCATCATCATGACGTGGGGAAGGCTGCGGCCGCTCATCACCAGGAGCTCAACGATGGCATCAAGGTTGGCCGAGTCCGAAGCTGCCGCGTCGCAGATCGGCATGAGCAGGGCCAATTCTTCTTCCGAAAAATAAGGCGACCGCATGAGCGACTCTTTGGCCCGCATCCAATTGACGTTGCCCTGCACGGTATTGATCTCGCCGTTGTGGGCAATGTAACGAAACGGCTGGGCCAAGCGCCACTTGGGGAAGGTGTTGGTCGAAAAGCGGCTGTGGACCATGGCCAGGGCCGTGGTCACGCGGGGGTCTTGCAAATCCGGGTAATACGGCCCGACCTGATCGGTGCGAAATTGCCCCTTGTAGACGATGGTTTTGTAGGAGAATGAAGTAAAGTAGAAATCTTCTTTGGCCTCGGGCAGCTCCGTTCCTATCGCATGCTGGGTAGCCCGGCGCAGGACAAAGAGTTTGCGCTCCAGTTGTTCGGGGCTGAGCGCTTCTCGGGCCGAGACGAAGACCTGTTCGACGCGGGGCTCAGTACGCAGGGCATCGGCGCCTATGTTGGCAGCCTCAGGCAGGGTATCGAGTACCCGGTAGCCCAGGCATTGTAAGCCCAGGCGGTCTATGTAGCGTTCGAGCAACTGACGACAAGCTCTGCGCTGGGATGCTTCGACCGGAAAAAACGTCATGCCTACCCCATACTGGCCAAAAGCAGGCAGGTCAATGCCGAGGTTGGGGCAAATGCTGGCGAAGAAATCATGGGGAAGCTGGAGCAGGATACCCGCACCATCGCCGGTATTGGGATCACAGCCACAAGCACCCCGGTGCTCCATGTTTACCAGCATCGTCAGGGCGTCTTGGATGATGTCATGCGACTTGCGTCCCTTCATGTCAGCGACAAACCCAACCCCGCAGGCATCATGTTCTTCTTGAGGCAAATAAAGGGAACCCTGCCGGGATTGGTCTTCATGGACTTGGTCAGAGGCATTTATCATAGGTTGAGAGCTTAAGCGAGGGAATAAGAGGTCAGGTTGAGCGAAAGCGCAGAGAAACAACTGCCCAAACCCCGATCAATACGAGGTATGTTCAACAAAACAGCACAACGTGGAATGAGGAATGCTCTTTCCTCGGGGGGGTAACAGTTCGCACCAAGAACTGCGGGTTTCCGCTCAGTGGTCGAGCAATCTAGCAAAAGGGAATGAAAATTGAAAATATTATTCTATTACCCCCCCTGGATTAACGATCATTAAAATGCTGCCTGGTCTGGCTAACTTCCTGGTAAATTTCATCCTTTTCCCCCTTCGACCTTTCACGCTAGCCTGCTGTCCACGCACCCCTGGGGTTGGGGGATTGGGAGCTAAAGGGGCTGTTTTCTGTCCTATCACTCGAAAATCAAGGATAATAGCCCCCATTCCCTCAGCCTAACAAATGATTGTCAGTACAAATTTAATAGGGGGTTAGTTTTTTTCCTTGTAAAAAAAACCCTGCATTCATCAAAAGGTTTCAAAGCAACAAAGGCAAATTGGATCGGTTTGTCAGCTAAGCCAGACATCCCTTGCAAATCTTACATGGGTTCTTTCTGCCTGCTTGCAAGAGGTTACACATTCCGCGAGCGATTGCGTACCTTAAGCTAGGGTGCGAGATCCGTGCTTGACCTAAAAAAGATCTTGCTCCTGGATGTTCATTGGTTGTCGGCCGGGCGTATTCAGACCGGCAAAAAATCAGGAACGAAGCATACATGCCCCACTGACCTTCTTCTCCCTCGCCCGCCCCCCTGAAATGAAAACGCTATGCTCGTATTTGATGCTGCATTAGGCTTGCTCTGCGCCTTGGGTACCCTGTTTCTAATGACGCAGGTAGGCCTCGCGGTGAGCTTGTTCAAGATGAAAGAAAACCCAGACCCAGTTTCTTTCCAGGACTTACAGGACCTGCCTGACGGGGTTGAAAAGGCGGTTTTTCGGGCAGATGGAACCAAGTTGCAGACTTGGCACAAAGCTTCCGGCCCACCCGTGGTGCTGATTCCTGGCCTGGGACATACGGTGCATAGCATGAACCTTCTTTGGCAACGGCTCTCCCAAGCCGGTTTTCGGGTCATCACCTTTGACCTGCGGGGTCACGGTCAATCTGAGGCCGGAAAAGGCCCTTTGTCCCTGCAACATTTGCTGGAAGATTTGCGGGTGGTATTGAATAGCTATGAGGTCAAGCAGGCACTGCTGGTGGGTCACGGGACCGGCGCTTACCTTTGTGCCCGCTATTTGCTCACCTACCCCGAAGAGGCGTCGCTGCGGGTGCGAGGCGTGGTTTCTATGGCTGGCTTTGCCGGCCCGCCCGCCGAGGGAGCCCCCGAGCTTCGCTTTGGGCAGCGCTTGCTGCGCTACGCCCTTTTTCCCCGACTTTTGCGATATTCTTTCTTTGGTAAAGGCATCGCTACCCAGGGATTTGGACATACCCCGGCCCCGGCCAAAGTCAAAGCCCGCTGGCAGATGCTCTCCCATGGTCCCCTACATAAGCTGTTGCCCTTGTATGCGGAACTCAATACCAATCCGGAATTTTATGAGGGCCTGTCTGAAATCGAGGTGCCTTGGAAGATCATCGCCGGAGGACATGACCACCAAACTTCGCCGAAGCATGCCTTCCGCCTGGCCCATCATTTGCCTAAAGCCCAGCTTCACTGGATCGAGCAAGCAGGCAATTTTTTGCCCTGGGAGGCCCCGCAGGAGGTGTTTGAGCTGATCAAGCAACTGGACCAGAGCAGCAGAAAAACAGCCACACCGTAGTTCTAGTGCTTCCGAAGCTAAATTCTTACCTATTTAAACTTGCCCTTTTTCCGCGGTACTGCGTCAAAAAGTCCTCATCTGCCTCGGCAGATTCAGCCTTTTTTCCCCTCC
>CAZIVQ010000063.1:0-9916 GCA_964542415.1 uncultured Bacteroidia bacterium
GAAAGGTAATAGACCATGATTGGCATCTGGAACAAAATCCCCCCGCCAATGGCGATTTGGGTCACCATGGAGATCACGTTGCCGATTTTCCACTGGTTGGAAATCTCGGGAGAGAGCTCGTAGGTAGCCAGAAACTGTACCGAAAAAGGGGTGACGATATAGTAGGAAAAAGCTACCCCTATGAAAAAGAGCAAGCTCATCACCAGCACATTCCCCCGGGTTCCTCGGCGTTCATGCGGGTGTAGCCCCGGACGGATAAAGCGCCAGATCTCCCACAAAAGATAAGGGAATCCTGCTATAAATCCCCCCACCAGGGAGACGCTGATCGATTTGAGGAACTGCTCATAAGGACTCAGGGCAATGAAAATGACGTTGATCTTGTCGAAGCATAACTCAGCGTCAAATGCACACAGCCACCGGTGCAGGGGGAAGGTATTGTGGAAAGGAGCCAGAATGATCTCCCCCAAAAACCACTGCACGTTCACGAAGATGACCACACCAATAATGGCAATGACCACAAAGCTGCGAACCAGATGCCAGCGCAGCTCTTCCAGGTGGTCGAGAAAAGACATTTCCTTTTCTTCGGCATCCCCTTCTTTCTGCTTGACTCTGCCAGCCCGCGAGGACAGTAATTTTGAAATGATACTCACGTTGCGAATAGTTAGCTTTTTCACCACAAAGCCCTGCCCGCTATCCGGCTAATCCGGCAAGCTGCAGGCAGGGAAACAAGAGAGGTCTGCCTGATGAAAACTACCAATGAAACATAGGAAAATCAGTCATGTAGGCATTGACTTCCGCTTTTACGGCCTTGATGGCCGCTTCGTTTTGGGGAGCGCCCAGCACCCGGTCGATCAAATCCGCGAGCACCTCCATGTCTTGGGGGCCCAGGCCCCGGGTGGTAAGCGCGGGGGTTCCCAGCCGGATGCCACTAGCAACCATGGGACTCCGGTCGTCGAAGGGCACCATGTTTTTATTGATGGTGATATCCGCCTCGACCAGCGCCCATTCAGCGAGCTTGCCCGTCAGTTCTGGGTATTTGGGCCGCAGGTCGATGAGCATCAGGTGGTTGTCTGTCCCTCCAGAAATGACCTTGTAGCCCAGGTCAACCATGGCCTGGGAAAGGCTTTGGGCGTTTTCTACCACCCGCTGGGTGTACAGCTTGAACTCTGGGCGCAACGCCTCGGCAAAAGCCACCGCTTTGGCGGCGATCACATGCATCAAAGGGCCTCCTTGGGTCCCAGGGAAAACCGCACTGTCGAGCAGGCCGCTCAGCTTGCGCACGTCTCCTTTCCGGTTCTTGATACCCATCGGGTTGGGTTTGTCCTTCCCAATAAGAATCATCCCACCCCGCGAAGCACGCAGGGTTTTGTGGGTAGTGGTCGTCACCAGGTCGCAGTATTCAAGGGGGTTGTTGAGCAGCCCCGTAGCGATCAGACCAGCCGGGTGAGCCATGTCACACATCAGCACCGCCCCCACTTCATCTGCGATCTCCCGGAAGGCGGCGTAATCCCAATCGCGGGAATAGGCACTGGCCCCGGTGATGATGAGCTTGGGTTTCTCTTTACGGGCGGTTTCCCGCACCTGATCATAGTCGATCAGGCCCGTATCTTCTCTTACCCCATAAAACACAGGGCGATAGAGTTTACCCGAAAAATTTACTGCGGAACCATGGGTGAGGTGGCCGCCGTGGGCCAGGCTGAAGCCCATGATGGTATCTCCAGGCTGAAGCAGGGCCAGCATCACCGCAGCGTTGGCTTGGGCACCGGAGTGGGGCTGGACATTGGCCCATTCTGCCCCAAATAGCTGGCAAGCCCGCTCAATGGCCAGGTTCTCGGCTTCATCTACAAACTTACACCCGCCATAGTATCGCTTACCGGGCAAACCTTCGGCGTATTTATGGGTGAGTACGCTGCCTGCGGCTTGCCGCACGGCTTCGCTCACAAAGTTTTCTGAAGCGATAAGCTCTGCGCCTTCGATCTGACGCCGGTGCTCTCGTTCTATGATGTCAAAAATAACGTCTTGTTCGATAGATACAGGAGCGGAAGAAGGAGTGGTTTCTGCCATGAGAAAAATTACTATTTAATGAGGGTAAAAGCCATAAACAACCTTGGTCACTGATCATCTACATCACAAGTTCTTAACCTGTGCATACAACTCTCTGATTATGCGGCTTTTACTCGGAAGTTTATAATGTATAACAAATATTGCACCTTAAAGGCACAGATCAAAACCAAAAAACATTCCGGTCAGGTCAGACCAGAAAGGCTTCGAAGCGCCCGACTTGCTGGTCAAACTCTACGGACACATGCTCATTGATGGTCGTAGCCAGCTCTAACCCGGTAATGTCAGCCGCAATCGGCAGCAGGCGGTGCCCCCGGTCGATCAGAACCGCTGTTTTCATGCATTTGGGGTGAGCTTGTAGCAGAATGGAGACCACGTTGAGCATGGTGGAGCCGGTGTAAAGCACATCGTCCACCACCACCACGGCCTGTCCCGTCAGGTCGTCCAGCCCCGCATCGATCTCGATGCCGAGCGAGCCTTCTTCCCCTTCGTTTCGGTCTACATGAGCGTGGATCAGGGTAAGGGAAAGCGGGGAAATTTCTGCCAGCAAGTCCACCAGTTGCTCCGCCAAAAACCCTCCGCGCTCATCAATCCCGATTAAGGTCAAGGCTTCCTCTTGGTAGTGGTGCTCGTAAAGCTCGTAAGCCATTCGCCGCAACCGGGTGAGGATAGAAGCATGGTCGAGGATGAGAACTTTCGCAGACATGGGGAGGAAGAAAAATGAAAGGCAGCCTGTAGGCGTCAGAAAGAACCGTGGCCTAAATATATTGAGAAAAGTGTAAATGCGCGCCCGAAAAAAATAAAGGGGGTGCATGCAGCACCCCCTTGTTGTTAGCTTGAACGGTATGGTCGCTGACCTTAGTCGGCAATGGCAGCCCGGGAGCGGTCCCGGCGAGATTCGTACTCCTCTATGTCGCCCACCAAGATGTCTTGGTAGCGGCGGAGGCCCGTACCTGCCGGTACCAGGTGGCCAACGATGACGTTTTCCTTGAGGCCCATGAGTTCGTCGGTCTTGGCCGAGATAGCCGCCTCGGAAAGCACCTTGGTGGTCTCCTGAAACGAAGCCGCTGACAGCCAGGACTTGGTACCCAAAGAAGCCCGGGTAATCCCCATCAGCACCGGCTGACAAACCGCCGGACGAGCTTCACGCGCCGTCACCAGTTGCTTGTCGCCCCGGCGAAGCAGGGAGTTTTCATCGCGCAGTTTGCGCTGAGAAACGATCTGCCCTGGCTTCAGGTTTACAGAATCACCAGCTTCTTCTACGACAAACTTGTCGAAGATCCAGTCATTCTCCTCCTGGAAGTCGAGCTTATTGACCACTTCTTTTTCGAGAAAAATAGTGTCGCCGGCATCTACGATATCGACCTTCTGCATCATCTGCCGCACGATTACCTCGATGTGCTTGTCGTTGATCGGTACCCCCTGCATCCGGTAGACCTCTTGAATCTCATTCACGATGTAGGATTGCACCGCGCTCTGTCCCTTGATCGAAAGGATGTCCTTGGGAGCAATGGCCCCATCGGAAAGCATTTCACCCGACATGACGTAGTCGCCATCATGCACCAAGATGTGCTTGTTGAGCGATACCATGTACTTCCGTTCGTCCGAATCTTCTTCGGGTGAAGAGATGAAGACCTCACGGTTCCCTCGCTTGATTCCTCCAAGACGTACCACCCCTTCGATCTCAGACACCACGGCCGGGTTGGACGGGTTTCGAGCTTCAAACAGCTCGGTCACCCGCGGCAGACCCCCGGTAATGTCGGCAGTACCGCCACCAGAGCGAGGAATCTTGACCATGACCTGACCAGCGGTCACCGCTTCATCGTTGCTGACAATCAGGTGAGCCCCGACCGGCAGGTTGTAGGCGCGAAGTTTTTCGCCCGACTCACTGATGACAGTGATACTCGGGTTGATGGTTTTGTCCCGGCTATCGATGATGACTTTTTCTTTGTGTCCAGTCTGTTCATCGTTGTCTTCGAGGTAGGTCTGACCTTCTCGCACATCGTCCAGGACTACTTTTCCGTGGTGCTCCGAGATGATGACTGAGTTATAGGGGTCCCAGTTACAGAGCATTTCTCCTTTGGTGACGACTTGCTTATCGTCTACGTAAAGGGTAGAGCCATAAGGCACCTTGTTGGAGAAAAGAATCCGCGACTGGTCGTCTACGATCTTGAGTTTACCCGTACGGCTGATGACGGTTTTGGTCCCTTCATCGGTATCGCTTTTCCGGTCGACAAAGCGCACATTTTCCAGTTCGATTTTCCCTGGGAACTTGGCAATCAACTGGCTGGCGCTCGCCATGCGCTGGGCGATCCCCCCAACGTGGAAGGTCCGCAGGGTCAGCTGGGTTCCTGGCTCTCCGATGGACTGAGCCGCTACAACCCCTACCGCTTCGCCAGATTCTACCATCTTCCCGTTGGCCAGGTTACGGCCGTAGCATTTGGCACAGACTCCGACCTTGGACTCGCAGGTGAGTACCGAGCGAATTTCCACCTCCTCGATAGCTGTCTCATCGATACGACGGGCAATAGTTTCGGTAATTTCCTCCCCCGCACCCACGATCAGCTCGTCGTCTTTCAGCGGGTCAGTAATGTCTTCGAGGGCTACCCGGCCCAGGATCCGCTCACCCAGCGGCTGGATGACGTCTTCGTTTTCTTTCAGCGCCGAAATAGTGATGCCTCGCAGGGTACCACAATCCTCTTCCGTGATGATCACATCTTGGGCGACATCCACCAACCGGCGCGTCAGGTAACCAGCATCGGCGGTTTTGAGGGCCGTATCTGCCAAGCCTTTCCGCGCACCGTGGGTAGAGATAAAGTACTCCAGTACCGAGAGGCCTTCTTTAAAGTTGGCCAGGATAGGGTTTTCGATGATTTCCCCGGCAGAGCCCTTGAGGGTCTTCTGCGGTTTGGCCATCAGACCCCGCATCCCGCCGAGCTGGCGAATCTGCTCTTTGGAACCACGGGCCCCGGAGTGGAACATCATGTAGATGTTGTTAAACCCATCTTTGTGCTCCTTCAACTGCTTCATCAGCGTATCAGTAAGATGGGAGTTGGTATGGGTCCAGATATCGATTACCTGGTTATAGCGCTCATTTTCAGTGATAAGGCCCATGGCATAGTTCATGGATACCTCCTCGATCTTGGTCTCGGCCTCAGCAATGAGTTCTTCTTTTTCTTTGGGGATGATCACCTCGCTGAGAGAGAAAGACAGCCCCCCACGGAACGCCTCTTCGAACCCCAGGTCCTTGAGGTCATCAAGGAACCTAACCGTTTTGACCAAGCCTACTTTCACAAAGATGTCACCGATGACCTGACGCATTTGCTTTTTAGAAAGCAGCAAGTTGATATATCCGACACCTTTAGGAACGATCTTGTTGAAAATCACTCGTCCAGGCGTAGTCTCGACCGTTTCCATTTCTGGCACGCCTTTCTCCTTCGTGATGATAGCCCCGGTTTCGGGATCACGTTTGGGGAGGCGCACTTTGATGCTGGCATGCTTAGCCACCACCCCTTCATTGAAGGCAATTTCTACTTCACCCGGGCTACCAAAGAGGAGGCCTTCGCCTTTCTGTCCAGGTCGCGGTTTGGTGAGGTAATAGATACCCAATACCATGTCTTGAGTAGGCAGAGTAATCGGGGTCCCGTTCGCAGGGTGGAGAATGTTGTGGCTCGCCAGCATGAGCACGATGGCTTCGAGGCAAGCCTCGTTGCTCAACGGCACGTGTACCGCCATCTGGTCCCCATCAAAGTCGGCGTTGAAGCCGGTACAGACGAGCGGGTGCAGCTGAATGGCTTTCCCTTCTACCAGACGAGGCATAAAGGCCTGAATCCCGAGACGGTGTAGGGTCGGAGCCCGGTTCAGCATCACCGGGTGACCTTTGAGGATATTTTCTAGAATGTCCCAAATCACCGGGTCGCGGCGGTCGACGAGCTTCTTCGCGCTTTTCACTGTCTTGACGATCCCGCGCTCAATGAGCTTGCGGATCACGAAAGGCTTGAACAGCTCTGCCGCCATAGACTTGGGCAGGCCACATTCGTGCAATTTCAGCTGTGGACCTACTACGATCACTGAGCGACCCGAGTAGTCCACCCGCTTACCAAGCAGGTTCTGGCGGAAGCGACCTTGCTTCCCTTTGAGCATGTCAGAGAGGGACTTAAGGGCGCGGTTCGAATCGGAGCGTACCGCGTTCACCTTGCGGGTGTTGTCGAAGAGCGAGTCTACGGCTTCTTGCAACATCCGCTTTTCGTTGCGGAGAATGACCTCCGGCGCTTTGATTTCGATCAAGCGCTTGAGGCGGTTGTTGCGAATAATCACCCGGCGATAGAGGTCGTTCAGGTCAGAGGTAGCAAAGCGCCCGCCTTCCAGCGGCACCAAGGGACGCAGCTCGGGCGGAATGACCGGCACAATCCGTACCACCATCCACTCGGGACGGTTTTCAATGCGGCGGTTGGCTCCCCGGAAAGCCTCTACGACTTTGAGGCGCTTGAGGGCATCATTTTTCCGCTGCTGCGAGGTCTCCGTAGCGGCTTTCTGCCGGAGCTGATAGGAAAGCTCATCCAGGTCAATGGTCCCTAAGATCGCTTCGAGGGCCTCCGCACCCATTTTGGCGACAAACTTCTGCGGATCTTCATCCGGCAGCATTTGGTTGTCCTTGGGAAGGGTTTCGAGGATGTTGAGGTATTCTTCCTCGGTGAGGAAGTCCATGCGCTGGATGCCTTCATCAGCCATTACTCCGGCTTTGATGACGACATATCGCTCGTAATAGATAATCTGGTCGAGCTTCTTGGAAGTGAGCCCGAGGAGGTAGCCGATCTTGCTGGGCAAGGTGCGGAAATACCAGATGTGAGCGACAGGGACGACCAGCTGGATGTGCCCCATGCGCTCGCGGCGGACCTTCTTCTCGGTCACTTCTACCCCACAGCGGTCGCAGATGATCCCTTTGTAGCGGATCCGCTTGTATTTGCCACAGTGGCATTCGTAGTCCTTCACCGGTCCAAAAATCCGTTCGCAAAACAAGCCGTCTTTCTCAGGCTTGTAGGTCCGGTAGTTGATGGTTTCCGGCTTGAGTACCTCTCCGTTGGAGCGGTTGAGGATGGCTTCCGGAGAAGCGAGGCTGACAGTGATTCGATCGAACTCACTGTTGATTTTTGTATTCTTGGCGATGGGCATGCTTTACTCGGATTTTATGACCAAAAAAGCGGGAGGAAGTGGCGCGTATGGCCCCCACCCGCGAGCGGGCAGGGGGTAGAGGTTATTCCAGGGTGACTTCCAGCGCCAGGCCACGTAGCTCGTGGATCAAGACGTTGAAAGACTCAGGCACACCAGGCTTGGGCAGAACATCGCCTTTGACGATGGACTCATAGACTTTGGCCCGGCCCGTCACGTCGTCGGATTTTACCGTCAACATCTCCCGTAGGATGTGGGCGGCACCGAAGGCCTCCAAGGCCCAAACCTCCATCTCCCCAAAACGCTGCCCACCAAACTGGGCTTTCCCCCCGAGGGGCTGCTGGGTGATCAGCGAGTAAGGACCGATAGAACGGGCGTGCATCTTGTCGTCGACCAAGTGGATCAGCTTCAGCATGTAGATCACCCCGACGGTGGTCGCCTCACTGAATTTCTCCCCGGTCTGGCCATTGATCAAGCGAGAAACCCCATAATCTGGCAGTTTCGCTTTTATCAGCCACTTGTTCACGTCCTCTACGCTGGCGCCGTCGAAAATGGGCGTGGCAAATTTAACCCCCAATCTCTGACCTGCCCAGCCCAGGATACTTTCATAAACCTGGCCGAGGTTCATCCGGGAGGGAACCCCCAGCGGATTCAGGACAATGTCGATGGGCGTACCGTCGTCCAGGAAAGGCATATCCTCTACGGGAACGATTTTGGCCACGACCCCTTTGTTACCGTGGCGGCCCGCCATCTTGTCACCAACCTTCAGTTTACGCTTTTTCACCACGTAGACCTTGGCCAGTTTCAGAATGCCGGAAGGCAACTCATCGCCTACCCGGATTTGATACTCTTCCCGGCGGAAGCGGCCTTCGATCTGGTCAAAGCGGCGCTTGTAGTTCTGGAAAAGACGGCCAATGTTCTCATTCAGCTCGTCGTTATTGGTCCAACCAACCGCTAAGACATCAAGATAGTTTAAGGCAGAAAGGGTCTTCTCGGTAAACTTCTTTCCCGAAGGAATCACCTCTTCGTTGAACTTATTCTTCACCCCGGCGGACTTAGCGTTGCCTAGCAGGGCAATCAGCTTAGAGACCATCATGTTGTGCAGGTCCTGCAGCTCATTGTTGTAGCGCTCCTCAAGGGTAGCTAGCAACTTTTTGTCGCGGGCTTTAGCTTTGCTCTCTTTTTTCTCCTTGGAGAAGAGCATCTTGTCAATCACCACCCCTGCAATGGAAGGCGGTACTCGCAGGGAAGCATCTTTGACGTCCCCAGCTTTGTCACCAAAAATGGCGCGCAGGAGTTTTTCCTCTGGGGTCGGGTCGGATTCTCCTTTAGGGGTGATCTTACCGATCAGGATATCGCCGGGGTTGACTTCAGCCCCGATCCGGATCAGGCCATTGTCATCCAGGTGCTTGATGGCGTCCTCACTGACGTTAGGGATCTCACGGGTGAGTTCCTCTTCGCCTCGCTTGGTATCGCGCACCTGCATTTCAAATTCTTCGATGTGGATGGACGTATAGACGTCTTCCGCAACCACCCGCTCTGAGACCACGATGGCATCCTCAAAGTTATACCCTTGCCAAGGCATGAAGGCCACGAGTAGGTTTTTACCCAAAGCCAACTCGCCATCGGCGGTGGCATATCCATCCGCAATCACCGTCCCGACATCTACCTTGTCTCCCGCTCGTACGACCGGGCGCAAGTTGATACAGGAGTTTTGGTTGGTGCGCACAAACTTCTGCACATCATAGGTGATGGTGTTGGAGTCAAATTCTATGAGGTCATTGATGGGATCACGGTCGTAGCGAATCACCACTTTGGCTCCATCGACGTACTCTACCAGCCCAGGCCCTTCGGCGGTCATCATGGCCCGGGAGTCGAGGGCACACTTGCCTTCGATGCCGGTACCCACGATCGGGGCTTCGGGGTTGAGCAAGGGCACTGCCTGCCGCTGCATGTTCGAACCCATCAAAGCACGGTTAGCATCGTCATTCTCCAAAAAAGGAATGAGTGAAGCTGCCACACTCACGATCTGGTTCGGCGCTACGTCCATGTACTGAAGCACATCAGGCTCCACGACCGGGAAATCACCCATTTTGCGAGCTTTGACCCGGTTGTTGACAAATTTTCCCTTGTCGGTAATGGGCGCATTAGATTGGGCAATGGTTGCATTGTCTTCTTCTTCAGCACTGAGGTAGAGGGCTTCTACACTCACTTTTCCTGATGCCACTTTCCGATAAGGGGTTTCAATGAAGCCCATCTCGTTGATCTTGGCATAGGTGCAAAGCGAAGAGATGAGGCCAATATTTGGTCCTTCTGGGGTCTCGATCGGACACAGGCGTCCATAGTGGGTGTAGTGTACGTCCCGTACCTCAAAGCCCGCCCGCTCACGCGAAAGGCCACCTGGCCCCAAGGCAGAAACCCGGCGTTTGTGCGTCAACTCCGAAAGCGGGTTGGTCTGGTCCAGAAACTGGCTCAGCTGGTTGGTCCCGAAGAAAGAGTTGATCACCGAGGACAGGGTTCTCGCGTTGATCAGGTCGGAAGGCGTGAAGATCTCGTTGTCGCGAATGTTCATCCGCTCCCGGATGGTACGCGCCATACGGGCCAAGCCCACCGAAAACTGGGTATATAGCTGCTCGCCGACGGTACGTACCCGGCGGTTGCTCAGGTGGTCAATGTCATCGACATG
>CAZIVQ010000064.1:0-9887 GCA_964542415.1 uncultured Bacteroidia bacterium
ACCTGGCCCGGCCTAGTCTTGCAGACTCCGGTCTGCGGGAGATGCTGGGAGACCGGAGTCTCCAAGACTAGCAGCTTCGACGATCCGCCTTAGGCCGACAGGTCGGAGTCGTCGAAGAGCCCGCGCTTTTTTGCGCAGCAAAAAAAGCACCCCTCGCTAGGCCGGGTCTCCGCTGTCCGCGCCCAGGGCGAGGTTCGAAATGCCAAGCCTGATTCACCTTACCTAAGCAATTCCTGCCGGCCCGCCGACATTGGGGGGCAACTGCACTTCCCGCTCCGGAATGGTGATCTCTCCGTTTACCTGCTCGTAGCGGTTGATGTTTTCGTGCAAAGCCAGCAGCAGGCGCTTGGCGTTTTGGGGAGACATGATCACCCGCGAACGCACCGGCGCTTTGGGGGTGCCCGGCAGCACCTGCACGAAGTCCAGCACAAACTCGGTGTTCATGTGGGAAATGATGGCCAGGTTGGTGTAGACCCCGCTGGCGATGTCGGCCGGGAGTTCGATGCTCAATTGCTGCGGTTGGTTCGGATCGTTTTTCTGGTCAGACATATTTTTTGTTTTGAAGTGAGAATCAATGGTTGGTATTTTAGCGCCGGAAGCACCAGGTTGGAGCTACTGCGGATCCACGTCGAAAAGGATGCGCAGGCTCTTTTTGGGGGCGGCAGCATAATAGCGGTCGACCACTTCCTCCAGGCGCTCGCGCAGGTAGGGGGTGGCGGTGGCTTTGCTGATTTTTACCAAAAACTGCATGCGGTACTCATTTCTGACCCGGGGCACGAGGGCAAAATCGGGACCCAGCAGGTTTTGTCCAAATACCGGCCGCAGCAAATTTAGCATCCGGGTGCTTTCGGCCAGAATAAAATCGCGGTCTTTGTGGCGCAGGTCGATCCGCAGCAGCCGGGTAAAAGGTGGATAGCCCACCGCCTGCCGTTCGGGTAATTGGCTGCGAAAAAAAGGCTCGAAGTCTTTTTCCAAAGCCTTGAGCACCGGGTTGTCGGGCATCATGGTCTGGATGACCACCCGCCCCTGCTTTTGTCGCCGCCCCGCCCGCCCAGACACCTGGGTCAGCAACTGGTAAGCCCGCTCGTAAGCGCGAAAGTCAGGGAAGGTCAGCAGGTTGTCGGCGTTGACCACCCCCACCAGGGTGACATTCTCGAAGTCCAACCCCTTGGACACCATCTGCGTCCCCACCAAGATGTCGATATGCCCCGCCTCGAATTGCTGGATCAGTTGCTGGTAGCTGTGCTTGCCGCGGGTGGTGTCGAGGTCCATGCGTTGCACCCGGTGATTGGGAAACAGGGCCGCGACCTCCTCCTCGATCCGCTCG
This sequence comes from uncultured Bacteroidia bacterium, assembly GCA_964542415.1. Lineage (GTDB taxonomy): Bacteria > Bacteroidota > Bacteroidia > J057 > J057 > CAZIVQ01. Next base: position 1,328 of record CAZIVQ010000064.1, read on the forward strand.
GTGCCGATGCCCGCCCGCCGCATGGTGTAGTTGCCACAGTTGCCACATTGGTGGGTAGTAAACTCCGTGTAGCCGCAGTAGTGGCAGCGCAGGTGTTCCCGGGCCTTATGAAAGGTCAGGCTGATGTCGCAGTTTACACACTCGGGAACATGCCCGCAGGTATCGCAGATCAGGTAAGGCGAAAAGCCCCGCCGGTTTTGGAACAAAATCACCTGCTCGCCGCGCTCCAGGGTGTCGATGATGGCATCTTCCAGCACCCGGGAAAACACCCCGTTGAGCAACTGCTGTTTGCGCATCATGCGCATGTCGACCACCTGTATCTCGGGCAGTTTGGCTTCAATCGCCCGCTGGGAGAGCCCCACGTAGGCATATTTGCCTTGCTCAGCATTGAGATAGGTCTCGAAAGCGGGCGTAGCCGAGCCTAGCACCACCGGACAGCGGTGCTGGTAGCCATAGTAAATGGCCACGTCCCGGGCGTGGTAGCGGGGCGCGGGTTCATGCTGTTTGAAGGAACTGTCGTGCTCTTCGTCCACCACGATCAGCCCTAGCTCTTTGAAAGGCAAGAAAATCGCGGAGCGCACCCCGATGACCACGGGGTAGAGGCCTTGCCGGACCTTGTGCCAGATTTCCACCCGCTCATTGTCGCTGAACCGGCTGTGGTACACCCCCACGGGCACCCCGAGGTTGCTCTGCACCCGGTCGATGATCTGCTTGGTGAGGGTGATTTCCGGCAGAAGGTAAAGGACCTGCTGCCCTTTTTCCAAAGCTTCTTTGATCAGCTCGATGTAAATATGGGTTTTGCCGCTGCCGGTGATGCCGTGCAGCAGGACCGGGCGCTGCGGGTTTTCGGCCAGGGCCGCCTGGATCTCTTGCAGGGCCCGGGCTTGTTTGGGGTTGAGGGTGACCTGCGGCGGCGATTGGGGGTAGCCGTGGAGGTCCAGCCGGTCGACCTGTACCGTCTCCTCCCGCACCAAGCCTTTGTCGACCAGGGCTTTGGCGATGCTGTTGCCGAGGTCCAGCCGCTTGAGGGTTTCTTTGCGGGGCACCGCCCGGCCCTGATGGTACTCGGAGACCAGGTACATGAAAAGGTTTTCCTGTTTGGGGGCCCGGGACAGGCTGTCGAACGCTTCGTGCAGCGCCGCTTCGGTACGATAAGCTTCGGCCAGGTGTAAGTAAATCTCGGTTTTGGGCTTGTAAGTTTCTTCTACTTGTTGATATAAAGAAATGAGGCCCCGGGTTTCCATGTCCCGGAGGCGGGGGGTAGGGTTGAGGACCTGCCAGAGTTCGCTCACTTCTTTGAAATCCAGCACCGGCTGTATGCTCAGGGCCTCCATCAACACAAATTCTTTGTCGGACAGATCCCGCTCGGGCCAGCCATGCTCATCGCGGGCTTTCACCCGCAGGGCACTTTCGGGTTTGAGGCCAACGGGGAGGGCGGCTTTGAGGACCTCGCCGGGCGAGCAGGCATAGTAAAAGGCCATCCATTCCATCAGTTCGAGGTGGTCGAGGGTGAGAATGGGGGTCTTGTCCAGAATTTCGGCCACCGGCTTCAGCCGGTGGTCGAGTTTGGTCGGGGGCACCTGCTCGATGGCGCGGATGATGCCGGTGTAAATTTTGCGCTTGCCAAACGGTACCAGCACCCGCATGCCCACGGCGGCGGCCAAGGCTTGCTCGGGACTCAGCCGGTAGGTGAAGCGGGCCCGGACAGCCAGCGGGACAATGACATGGGCGAGGGTGTGCAATGGCAGGGGGTTGATCGGGTCCAGCGTAGAAGATGCTAACAAAATTGGCCAAAAGTTACAAATACTCCTCGCTTTTTCCAGCCCAATCTATTTTTTGGGCCAAAAAATTGGGTAGAAGTCCTTGCTCCCCAATTATTTGCTCCCTGCTTGCTACCGGGCCTACTCGAGCAGATAAGTTCAGAAAGAGGGGGTGATTTTGGGAGGGATAATTGTATATAGATGGGACATCTTTGCGAGGGAAAGCTGTTATTTTTGCCATAACTTTCAGTCTGAAGAGAAGCCTAAACCTCGTATCTTTTTCCCACGGAGCAGAAAATTCCTTGATAGCAGGCCACCCTGTTTTTTTGCATGCGGGGAATTACCCCAGCCAGAGCAATCGGCAAAAGGGGGTTCTCGCCGGAATAGGGGCCAGCAAGCGGAGAGACCAAACCTTTCCCCCTCTTTGCCTCGTTATTTGTAGGAATATTATCCCCTACCTGCGTACTTTTGGTGCCGGTATTTCCGTTAAACCAGACATTCCTAAGGGCTTTTTACTGCTTGTCGGAAATTCCGAAAGACCATCAATTTTCTTCTATGTCTTACCCTTGGCAGGCATTTTGTTAGACATAGATGACAAATTCCAACCATGAAGCATGTTATCCTCTTTTTATTTTCGTTTTTTCTTCTTTCCTCCCTTTGGGCCCAACGCATCAGTTCGCTGGTAGCGTCGCCGGCTGAGACTTCGGTCCAGCTACGCTATACCCTGTCCGACACGGTGGATGGGCGTTGGTACCATGTCTCGCTTAAAGGGATCATAGAAAAAGACACCCTTGTCCTGAGTGCCCTCAGCGGGGATGTGGGTGACAGCATACAAGTTGGCCAGCACCTCATCACCTGGGATGCCCTGGCCGAATTTGGGCGTTTTCGCGGGAGCATCTCTTTATACCTGGAAGTAGTGCCCCAGTTCCAAATGCTCTATGACCAGACGCCGGGCTCGGTCAAGCGCGGGGCCCCCCTCCCTGTGGTCTGGTATGGCGGCAACAGCGAAGAAGACCAGGTCACCCTGGTGCTTTACCGCTACGACGATGCGGTGGACACCCTCACCACGGTCACCCAGACCGACCGCTACACCTGGCGCGTCCCGAATGACGTCAGCCCTGGCAGCGGCTACCGCATCCGGGTACAAGGCACCGACCGCACGGGCATTGACGACTATACCGGTAGTTTTGCCATCAAAAGGCGCTGGCCGCTCTGGGCCATCATCGCTCCTGCCGCTGCCGTGGCAGGCGTGGTGACGGTGTGGCTGCTTACCCGCCGGCAGCCCCTGCCTACCCCACCAGGCGTCGATACCATCCGCTAGCCCGCGCGGTCTTCCTTCTCCCTTTCCCTACGATCCAATTCAGCACCAACCATATGTTTTTCTGCCTTTCGCTAGCAAGCATGAGGAGCGCTTTTCTATCCCGCCCAGCCCGGCTCAAGCAGGCTGCCGGGTTGATAGGAGCCTTGTTTTTCTCCTTCTCTCTCCTGTTTGCCCAAGACTTTTCCGATGTAAATGGCCTCGCCTTTCCGGGAGGCGTGCCGGCTGGCCGCAGCGAGGGCACCATGGTCTGGGGCGACATCGACAACGATGGCGACCTCGACCTAATCATGACCGGGGAAGTCTCCTCCACCAGCTTTCTCACCTCGGTTTACCGCAACAACAACGGCGTCCTCTCCCTCATCGTCGCCAACGGCATTCTCATCGACGTGACCGAAGGGGCCTTGGCCCTCGAAGACTATGACCTCGACGGCGACCTCGATCTCTTCATCACCGGCAGAAATGCGTCCAACAACCGCGTCGCGGCCCTGTACTTCAACGATGGCAATGGCACCTTCAGCAACGACCCCACCGGCACCCCGGCTTTCACCCCGGTCTCCGATGCGGCGGTTGCCTGGGGCGACTATGACCATGACGGCGATCCCGACCTGCTCGTTTCGGGCTTCGATGGGGTCGGCCTGACCATTAGCCTCTACAACAACAACGGAAACTCCCTGTTTATCCGGGACCAGGTAGAATCCGATAAACTGACCGCCGTCCGCCGGGGCAGTTTGGATTGGGGCGACTATGACGGCAACGGCACCCTGGACCTGCTGGTGACCGGCACCGACCCTTCGGGCCTGCCTTTCACCCGCATCTACAGCAACGATGGCACGGGCGTGCTTTCCTTCGTCTCTGCCTCTCTGCCCAACGTGCGGGAGGGCAACGGGACCTGGGCTGACTATGACCTCGATGGCGACCTCGATGTGCTCCTCACCGGGCAGACCACCACGGGGCGCATCTCCCGGGTGTATCGCAACAATGGCGGCTCTTTTGGGAACCTGATCAACCTCACCGCCCTGGAATCTGGGGAAGCCCGCTGGGCCGACTACGACAACGACGGCTATCCCGATGTGGTGTTGGGGGGGAGCAATGGCAGCGGCGGACGCCTTACCCAGCTCTGGCGCAACACCAACGGCACCGGCTTTGCCAACCAGACCACTACCTCGGCGGTGCTCGCCGACCTCGACGACAACCCCAGCTACGCTTTCGGCGACTATGACGGCGACCAAAAACTGGACCTGGCCATGATGGGCCAGGTTAATGGCCTCGGGGCCAAAACCTTTGTCCTCTACCGCAACCTCAACGCCAGCGCCAATACCTCTCCACCTGTGCCTGCGCTGGGCACGGTGACTCAAAATGGGCTCAGCACCACCTTCAACTGGACTGCGGTGCCCAATGCTCGCAGCTACAACCTCTACATCGGTACCGGGGCCGGAACTGACGGGGTGCTGCCAGCCCGGGCCGATTTGGGCAGTGGGTTTCGCCGCTTGGCGCGCTTTGGTCGGCTGCGGGGCAATTCCTGGACCATCAACAACCTGCCCTCGGGCAGCTACGTCTGGAGCGTACAATCCGTCGATCCGGACTTCGAAGGTTCGCCCTTCGCCGTCGAAGGGACCTTTACGGTGCAGGCCGACACCTCCAATCAACCCTTGTTTTCAGATGTCACCGGGACCAGCTTTGCCCCCCTCACCTCCAACAACAACCCCGGTGGCGTGCCCGCGGGTATGAGCGACAACGGCCTGGCCTGGGGCGACTACGACAACGACGGCGACCTCGACTTCGTGATGGTAGGGGCTACCAATACCACTTCGGGCAACATCCAGGCCGATATTTCGATCTACGAATACGACCAAGTCAGCGGGCGCTTTTTTCGCAATGACGATGCTTCGAACCAGCTGCCCGACGTGTGGCTGGCAGATGTCGCCTGGGGCGATTGCAACAACGACGGCTTCCTCGACCTGATCGTTTCGGGGCAGTTTCCTTCGATCGGGGTGCCTACCCAGCTCACCCAGATTTACCTCAACAACGGCAACCGCAACTTCTCCACAGCCAGCATTGGGGCCTTCCCCGATGTGCGCGGCGGCAGCCTTGACTGGGGCGACTACGACAATGACGGCGACCTTGATCTGCTGATTACCGGTAACTCGGGCGGGCGGACCACGGAGATTTGGGAGAATACCACCAATACCGGCAGCTTTTTCGTGACTTTTGTCCGGGACAACGTGGCTTCGAATCAGTTGCAGAATGTAGAATTTGGCGACGCTGTTTTTGGCGACTACGACCGGGACGGCGACCTGGACATCGCCCTCAGTGGCAATGCCGATAGCGGCCCTTTCACCCGCATCTACAAAAACGACGGTACGGGCAGCTTCTCTCCCACCAATTTTCCCCTGGCCAATGTGCGCCAAAGCAGCCTCATCTGGACGGACATCAACAATGACGGCTACCTCGATCTGATCCTGTCTGGCAATGCTTCAGCCGGCTCCACCTTCAACCCCACGGTTCGCGTCTACCGTTACTTTCGCCTCTCCGCCAGCTTCGAGTTCTTTGCCGATGTGCAGCAACTCGAAGGCCTGGCCAACGGCAGCATCGACGCCGGGGACTTCGACAATGACGGGGCCGTAGACCTGCTCCTGACCGGGCAGACCGATGCCGCCGGCAGCAACCCCCGCACCTTGGTTTACAAAAACAACGGCATTGGCACCTTTGCCCCTGAGCTGGCTACTTCCAATGTCCTGACCAACGTCACCGGCGGCAGTGAGGCCGTTTGGGGGGATTATGATGGGGACCAGAAGTTGGACATCCTGCTTACCGGCTCGGTAAACAGCAGCAGCAAGGTGTTTAAGCTTTACCGCAATGTCGACACCAACCCCAACAGCAGCCCGGCTGCCCCCCAAAACCTCCTCACCGACATCGAAGACTTCGACGTGAAGCTTTCCTGGAGCCCGCCCCCCGGCGGCGGCCCGGTAGGCGGCTACACCTACGCGCTCTACATAGATGGGCCCGTGGCCGGGGACCAAGACATTCGCAGCTCACATTCAGAAGTGCCCGGCGGCAGCAACGAAGGTTACCGGCGTGTGGTCCATCTGGGAGAACTCGGGACTTCCCTCAGCTACACCGCTAAAAACCTTTCTCCCGGGGTATATCGCTGGTCGGTGCAGGCTGTCGATCAGGACCTGGAAGGCTCGGTTTTTGCCAGCGAGCAGACCTTCGAATATGAAGACCCGAGCTTCACTGATGTCACCGATACCCGTTTTCCTGGCCTGGCCACTGGCCGCTGGCAGGCGGCTACCGCCTGGGGCGACCTGGACCAGAACGGCTACCTCGACCTGGTCGTGACCGGCAGCACGGTGTCTGGCAACAGCTCAGAGGTCTTCCTCTACGATCCCACCAACAGCCGGTTTGTGCGGCAGCCAGTCTTTAGTGCGGAGATCGACGATGTAAACCAGGGAAGCCTGGCTTTGCAGGATTTTAACCGTGATGGTTTTCTGGATTTGGCCCTGACGGGTGAGTCCGGAGGCGTGCCGGTGACCCAGGTGTACCCCTCGGTCAGTGGCGCTTTTACCGCGGCCAACCGCATCGACCTCACCGGGTTGGTGACTGGCAATGTCGCTTGGGGAGACTATGACAATGACGGCCGGGTCGACCTTCTGGTGACCGGTGCCGATGCCAGCAATACCCCCCGCACCTTGCTCTTCCGCAATACCGGCAACAGCAGCACGCCCTTCGTGGAGGTGCCCGTTTCCTTGCCTGGGATCGAACGTGGCCACGCCGCCTGGGGCGACTACAACCGCGACGGCTACCTTGATGTGCTCATAAGCGGTCAGTCAGCTGGTGGGGCGGTCACCCGCCTCTTCCCCAACGACCGCAACGGGGACTTTGGGGCCAATGTCTTGACCGCTCCCGGCCTGATCGACAGCTACGTCACCTGGAGTGACTACAACGCCGACGGCCTGTACGATGCCCTGATCATGGGAGAATTGCCGACTACCGGTGCCCCGCGTACGCTCCTCTATCGGCAGCAGGCAAATGGCAGTTTTTCTGACCAAAGTGCTTCCTTACGTGACTTTGCCGATGGCGAAGCAGCCTTCGGTGACTACGACAACGATGGCTATGCCGACCTGCTCCTGTGTGGGCGGGATGGACTGAACGCTACGGATCGCAAGGTGGCCTTTTTTCGGTATGACCAGACGGGAGGGGCTTTCGTCGAAGATACCGTCGCTGCCGCGGCCTTCGGTGGGGTCAACGACGGCGGGGTCATCGACTGGGTCGATTATGACCGCAATGGAAAACTGGATGTCTTCCTGCTGGGGCGCACCAGCGAAGTGCCCATTACGGCTACCTTCGCCCTTTTTGACAACATCAACCCGGCCAGCCCAACCAGCCCGGGGGATCCCAAAAACCTTTTTGACAAAATCGAAGGCTACGAGATTGTGCTGAGCTGGCAACCTCCTTCCAATGTTCCCGCGGCCATCGCCCGGGGACTCTCCTACAATGTGCGGGTAGGGACCACTCCCGGAGGCATCGACCTGCAGTCCCCATTGGCCAACCTAACCAACGGTACCCGCCGCATCGTCTGGCAGGGGACGGTTCACGATACCACCGCCTTTCGCCTCAAAAACCTGCCCCCAGACACCTATTTCTGGTCGGTGCAGGCCATCGACGCCGACTACGAAGGCGGGCCGTTTGCGGCGGAGCGTAGCATCGAATATGATGCGCCTACCTTCATCGAAACCACCGAGGCGGCTTTTTCCGGGTTTCCCGCTGGCCTGGATGAGGGCACATTGGTTTGGGCGGATGTTGACCAAGACGAAGACCTCGACTTGCTGGCGCTAGGAGCAACTGCCGGAGGACGAGCTACCCGCTTGTATAGAAATGACGGAGACGGCAGCTTTACCCTGCTGAATGTCGCTCTGGCCGAGGTGAGCCAAGCCGCCGCTGCTTGGGCTGACATGGACAACGATGGCGACCTCGACCTGGCCTTGGCCGGGCAGTCGGCCTCCGGTCCGATCACCCGGATTTACCGAAATGATGGCGGCACCACTTTCACCGTCCTTCAGGACCTGGCCGGGGTGGTGTCTGGCGAGCTCGCCTGGGGTGATTTCGATTACGATGGCGACCCGGACCTGCTGGTGACCGGTGACACCACCGGGACCGGATTTACGGGAATTACCCGTCTTTTTCGCAACGATGGCAGCGGCAACTTTACCCAAGTCGATGCCGGTCTCGAAGGTTTGATCAAGAGCGCTGCCGCCTGGGGCGATTATGATCGTGACGGCTTTGTGGATTTGCTGGTGATGGGAGAAAATGCCCAGGGCAATCCGGCTACTATTTTGTACCGAAATGACGGCAACGATGGCTTTGTCGCCTGGCTCAGTTCGGGGCTGGATGGCTTCCGCGATGGCAGTGCCGCTTGGGGGGACTATGACCGCGACGGCTACCCGGACCTGCTGCTGAGTGGCGAGATTACCAATGGCCT
>CAZIVQ010000065.1:0-9872 GCA_964542415.1 uncultured Bacteroidia bacterium
GGCCAGACTTACACCGTGACCGTTACCGACGCCCGCGGGTGCCAGGTGACTTTGGAAAGCGAGCGCATCATCCCGGTTTCCATTGAGGAGATGGTTGGAGCAGGCGTGAGCGCGTTCAATGCCTATCCAAACCCCAACAACGGCCGCTTTACCATAGAATTGCAGCTGGCTGACCGCGCCAACCTAGCGTTGAGCCTGCTTGACCAGACGGGTCGGACCCTTTGGCAGCAGCAGCACCATCAGGTGCGCAGCCTTACCCAGCCCATGACGCTCAGCAACCTCCCCGCCGGGGTTTACCTGTTGCAGGTACGCACGGAGAAAGGGGCTTTCAGCCACCGGATTGTAATCGAGTAAGTCAAATTTACTGGCTAACCCAACAACGGCGCTTCTCTTTCTTTGGAGAAGCGCCGTTTTGCGTTGGTTCAAAGGTCTTTTCAGGACAATTTTTGGCCCGGTCGCAACTTTTTGTGTAGATTATGCGAACAGACAAGCATTGCTGTTACCCGTCGCTTCAACTTAGTCCACCATGTTTAAGCAAAAAAAGACCAACCTCTTGCTTTCGTCCTACCGAAAGCTGCCTTTATGGGGAAAAATCGCCTTGCCTGCGGCCGGTATCTTTCTGGTCGTTTCGCTGTACAAGGCCCTTTCCTGGGCTTTTTTCCTCAGCGTAGGGGCTCTGCTGCTCTATGTTATCGCCAGTTTTGTGCTCTACCTTAAGGACAAGCGCAAGCGCTGATCCCTCCCATGCTGATCTTTCCTTCAACAGCCCGCCCTGCTAGCAGCAAGGCGGGCTGTTGAGGATTATGAGAGATCTAATTGGGATTTATTGGGCCGGATTACGCTTTTGTCCAGGGCTTAATCCGGAAATCCATCCCGCCAGAGGCGGACAGGTCGGAGACCCGGCCCAGCGGATTTTATTACGCTCCGCGAGAATAATGACTAAGCGAGCTGGGAATTGCTGACCATCAGCTCTTGGGGGCGCGCGGCCTGAAAAGGCTCGAAAGGCAAATAGATATGAAAAGTGCTCCCTTGTCCTTCTTGGGAATCTACCTCGATAGAGCCTCCGTGATTGCGCACGATTTTTTCACACATGGCCAGGCCGATCCCCGTCCCATCGTAGTGATCGCGGGTATGCAGCCGATGGAAAATCTGAAAAATTCTCGTCTGGTGATCTGGCTTTATGCCGATGCCATTGTCTTTGACCTGGATGTCCCAGTAGCGGTCTTTTTGCGCGGCGGAAACCTCCACCACCGGTGGCACATCTGGGCGATGAAACTTGATGGCGTTGGAAATCAAGTTTTGTAGCATCAGGTATATTTCGCTGGCATACCCCTTGATGACCGGAAGTTGGCCGGTGACGAGTTTACCCTGGGCGTCTTTGATCTGGCTGTGGAGGTTTTCTGCTACCTGGCTGACCGTCTGGTCGAGGTCCACTTCGGAAAACTCTTTATCGGTACGTCCGATCCGCGAATAGATGAGGAGATCCCCCAAAAGGCGGTCCATGTGGTTGGCCCCGTTTGAAGCAAAATTCAAAAACTCCATGCCTTCGGGATGTATATTTTTGCTATATCTGAGGCTAAAGAGTTGCAGGTAAGAACGGATGGTACGCAGCGGCTCCCGAAAATCATGCGATACGGCGTAGGCAAACTGCTCCAGGTCGGAGTTGGACTGGCGGAGTTGTTGGTTTTGAGAATGAATGGCCTGGCTTTGTAGCTCCAGCAAGCGGTTTTGGGCGTCGATTTCTTCGTTTTTGCTGGCCAGCAAGCGATTTCGCTCCCCTACCTCGCGGTTGCGGCGAGCCAAGACCTGGTTCAGGCGCTGCTTGCCCCGGAAGCGGAGGTAAAGGGCAATGAGGGCCAGGACAAAGACCCCTGCCAGTAGGAGCAGCATTAACGTTCGCTGCTGGTTGAGCTTCTCTTCCTGCCGCAGCTCGGCTATTTCCGCTTCTTTGGCGTCAAGTTCGTACTTGATTTCCAGTTCTGCCATTTGCCGACGGTTGCGGACTTCATTGAGGGAATCTCGCAAGAAGTTGTAGCGAGCGTGGGCGGCAAAGCCTTCAGGGTAATGGCCCGCCTGGGCCTCTGCTTCTGCCAGCTGGAGGTAAAGCTCCATTTCTTCTTGTACCAAGCCCAGGTGGTGGGCCATTTCCTGGCTTTGTCGGTAGTAGCGAATGGCTTCCTGGTATTGCTTACGAGCGGCTTCGAGCTTGCCCATTCCCCGCCAAATGTCTACGACGAGGGCCATGCGCCCCTCTGCTTCGGCAATCTCAAGGGCTTGCTGGAAAAAGTCGGCGGCCTCGTCAAAGTTTTGCTGGTAGGTGTACACCTTCCCGATCTCGGCGAGGGTCTCGACCATGGGGATGGTGTATTTCCGGTCTTTTTTGATGACCAGGGAGCGATTGAGGTAGACCAAAGCTGAATCATAGAATCCCTGTTGCTCGAAGGTCATGCCCAGGTTGTGCAGGGCCAGGCTCTCGGTGCGCTTGCTGTCCATCTTCTGGGCCAGGTGCAGGGCTTTGCGCAGGTAGACCGCTGAGCGACCGTAGTGTTTTTGGTCGCGGTAGAGGTAGCCCAGGTTGAGCAACATGGTGGCCTCCCGCTTGCCATCGTTCATCTTTTCCCAGAACCGGAGGGTGGCGTTGAAGTGTTGCAAAGCTTCTTCATACTTCCCCCGCTTGGTGTAGATCAAACCCAAGCTGGCCCGGATGTGCTGGGCCAGGCGCTTGTCTTCCAGCTCTTCAGCCCGGTCCAGTCCTTTGATCAGGTAGTCGGTAGCCAGGATAAAGTTCCCCTTGGCTTCGTGGATCCGCCCCAGCAGGATATACCCAACGGCAATGTCTTTCTTCTTTTCCAAGGCTTCGGCGAGGTTCAGGGCCTGGTGCCCATAGATCAAGGCACTGTCCACCGAGCTGCGGGTCATGCCTTCGGCCAAGCGCTGGAGTAACTCAAGCTTCTCCTTTGGACTAGCCTGCGGCAACAATGCCCGCAAGCTATCCAGGTACGCTCCCTGCATCATCGGTAAAGGCAACAGGGTCAACAGGAAGAAAAGAATGAGCCGCTGAGAAAAGTGGGGGTAAAAGCGCAACAAAACTTTTTTAGCTTAGGGTCGAGAATCGAAAAAGAGGGGAAGAGCCATCAGAGCAAACTTGAAAGCCCCTTCAAAGGGGAACAAAGGGGCTCATTTTACCTCAAGCAAATATACACCAGAATTGCTGAGGTGAGGTACCTGTCCAAAGAAGGTGTAAGAAATATACACAAAAAAATCATTTCATGGGTAAGAAGGAAAAAGTCTCCAGCTGGGAGCCCAAGCAAATAATGGCGCGCGCCGGAGGGCCACAAAAAATCCCTGGCCAAGACTTGACCAGGGAAAGCGTACCCGAGATCGGACTCGAACCGATACGGGCCTTACGGCCCACGGGATTTTAAGTCCAGCGCGTCTACCAATTCCGCCACTCGGGCACAGGGATTACTCCAAGGCGTAACCAGAGATCAAATGTAGCTATTCTTACGAATTTTGCCACAGAGGAGCCGGGTTTTTGTCAGAGATTCTGCCGACCGGAAGGGCCCTGGCTGGCGGGAGAGACTTTGGCATCAGCAAAGTTTTTGTACCTTCACCTTGTCGGATTACCGGCTTTTTTTCTCTGGCGCTGGCTGCGCAAAGCGTGCGGGCCTGCCTTGGCTTTCGTCCTTGCCCTTTTTGCCTTAAGACCTTTTATGGCCACTTTTCCAAAGCAGTCTGCCAGCAAACAGAAATTTGGAACCCTGCCCGTCTTCCTGACCTCGATTTCGACCATTCTCGGGGCCATCCTTTTTCTGCGTTTTGGCTGGGCGGTAGGCCATACCGGCCTGCTAGGTACGCTGGCCATTGTGTTGATCGGGCACCTGGTCACCATTCCTACCGCCCTCGCTATCGCCGAAATCGCCACCAACCAGCGGGTAGAAGGCGGCGGGGCCTATTACATCATTTCCCGCTCTTTTGGGCTCAACATTGGCGGGGCCATCGGCATTGCTCTCTACCTCAGCCAGGCGATCAGTGTGGCTTTTTACGTCATCGCCTTTGCCCAGTCGACCGGCCCGATCTTCGAATGGCTCGATAGTGAATTTCACCTGCAGGTCTACCACTGGGACTACCGACTGGTGACCCTGCCAGTCATGGGTCTGCTGGCTTTGCTGGTCATTACCCGCGGGGCCAATTCTGGCATGACCCTTCTCTACATCGTCGCCGCCATCTTGGGGGTGTCGCTCCTCATGTTTTTTGCCGGTTCGCCGGAGCATGCCTACCAACGGCCTTCAGGGACCAGCTGGATGACCCAGGCCTTCGACCGGCGAAATTACTCGGCCGACATGCTCAAAGATCTGGGTCTGGGCGAGGTATCTCCCCAACCCTTTTTCTACGTTTTTACCATTATTTTCCCGGCCTTTACCGGAATTATCGCCGGGCTGGGCCTCTCGGGAGACCTCCGGGACCCCGGCAAATCTATTCCGCTAGGCACCCTGAGTGCGACCATCGTGGGCATGGTCATCTATGTGGCCATTGCTATTAAGTTTGCCCTGACCCTGCCCCCGGAGGTGCTGGTGGACAAGGACCGGCTGGTGATGGGAGAAATTGCTGCCTGGTCTCCCATTATTCCTATCGGGCTGGCGGCGGCCACCATTTCTTCCGCCCTTGGCTCTATCATGGTGGCCCCCCGCACCCTGCAAGCGCTCGGGGCAGACCATGTTTTTCCTGGCGAGCAAACCAACCTCTGGCTAGCCGGTTTGCGGGAAAAAGACAACGAGCCGGTCAACAGTGCGCTGGTTACGGTGGTCATTGCTTTTGTGTTCGTGTTTATCGGCGGGGTGGACCTGGTGGCTGAGATCATCGCGATGTTTTTCATGGTGACCTACGGGGCCATCTGCCTGATTTCCTTCATGGAACACGTCTCTGCCAATCCGGCCTACCGTCCCTCTTTTCACTCGCGTTGGTACCTTTCTTTGCCCGGGGCGGTGCTCTGTGTCTGGCTCATGTTTCAGATGAATCCCCCCTATGCGATCAGTTCCCTGATCTTGATGGTGGTCATTTACTTTTGGGTAAGTCGCTACAACAAGCACCGTATCGGCATGGCGCGGATCTTTCAGGGGGTCATTTTTCAGATCAGCCGGGGGTTGCGGGTCCTGCTGCAAAAAGCGGCTACCGAAGAGGATCAAGATGACTATTGGGTTCCTTCGGTGGTGTGTATCAGCCAGCATTCATTTGACCGTCTGGCAGCTTTTGACATGGTGCGGTTCATTTCGCACAAATATGGCTTTGGGACTTTCATCCACTTGGTGAAGGACTATTTCTCCAAAGCCACGGTACAAGAGTCGCGCTCGATCTGGCAGCGTTTGTTGCAACGCACCCGCGTCAGCCGCAGCAATGTCTACGTCGATACCATCATTAGTCCCAGCTACACCTCAGCGCTGGCGCAGGTGCTACAGCTACCGGGGATTTCGGGGCAAGATAATAACATGATCCTCTTCGAATTCTCCCGTAACAATGACGAGGACCTCAAACATGTAGCGGAAAATTACGGGTTGATCCGGGCGGCCCGCTTCGATGTGTGTGTGCTGGAAAGCACAGAGAAAGGGTTTGGGTACAAACATGAAATTCACATCTGGCTCAGCCCCGACGATTTTGAAAATGCAAACCTGATGATCCTGCTGGCCTACATCATTTTGGGCCACCCGGAATGGAATGGCGGGGAGATCAAGCTCTTTGCGGTCTACCCGGAGGTGAGCCTGGCCGAGCAGCGGCAAAAGCTCTTGCAACTCATCGCCGATGGCCGCTTGGCCATTTCTCCGCACAACGTGGAAGTGATCGCCCGCAAGGAAGAACGCAGCATCAAGTCGATCATTAACAGCCGCTCCATTGACGCTGACCTGACCATCATTGGCTTCCGCAATGAAGCCATGAAAAACAACCACGAAGAGATTTTTCATGGCTATGAAAAGCTAGGCAACATCTTGTTTGTAAATGCTTCGAAGGAAAAACTGATCGTCTGACCTCCTCAGCTCGTTGCTGCTTCGTATTCGATCCAGGCCAAGATGCCTTCGATATCCTCGTCGCTGAGGAAGAGGAAGGCGGGCGGTTGCTTTGCCGACAGGGCTGCGATAAGTCATAGGAAAGCGGGCCGTTCCGGCTTAGCTTCGGGATTGACAGGGGCTCCTGCAGCTTGCCTGCCTTTACCAACATGTATTATGAAAACCTCTTTGCTATCCCTGCTTATCGGTTCCTTGGCCCTGCTCCTCAGCAGTTGCCAGCCTCAAGCCAATGCCAACGGCGCCAATTCAACTTCCCCTGCTACGACGGCCTCTGAAGCCGAGGATGAGCCAGGGCTGAGCCTGCTCAAAAGCCGCTGTGTGGCCTGTCACGGCGTGGGGCAGAAAACCCACGACCAACTGATCGCCCCGCCACTGATCGCGATGAAGCGGCGGTATTTGATGGTGTACCCAGAAAAAGCGGCCTTTGTCGCCGCCATGGCTGAATTTGTGCGCCAGCCGAGCCAAGAAACGGCCTTGATGTACGGCGCAATCAACCGCTTTGGCTTGATGGCTCCGCTGCCACTACCGACAGGGGAGCTGGAACAGATTGCGGCTTACATCTTCGATACGGAGATGGAAAAGCCAGCTTGGTTTGAAGCGCATTTTCAAGAAATGCACCCGGACGGCATCCCTGATTAGACACCGTCATGTTTGATTGCGGGCACGTTGATCTGGGCCCAGAACATGCCGAGGATTTTTATGGCCTCGGAATACTCCAGAGGGTCAATGGGCTTGACTACGTAAGCGTTCACGCCCAAGTCATACGCGACTTGGATGTCTGGGTGGTTCTGTTCGCCTGTGAGCAAGACCACTGGCAGCTTGCGCCAGTTTTCATCCGCTTTGATGACCCGCAGGGCTTCGACCCCACTTACTTTGGGCAATTTCAAGTTCATCAACATAACGGCGATTCCCTCAATGGGGTGGAGCTGTAAATAATCGAGCAGTTCCGCACCGTCTTGGAGACGTACGACCTCGTTGTCCAAAGGGATATTTTTCAGCGAGCGGATGATGAGGTCTGCATCAAAGTCTTCGTCTTCGACGAGTAAAATTTTGTGGACAGATTTTTTCATGTAAGCAGAATGGTGGTAAAAAAGGGACAAGACCATGCCTCAGGGGCGGGATGGCGCTGATTTTTTATCCGGGGCCCTGAAGTAACGACCTTTAGAAAAGACCTGACGGTTGAGATGCGAGCCTTTGCGCCGCTGATGGCGCTCTTCTTCGGGCAAGTGGATGATTTCCTGACATTCCTCACCACAGCAGCCTTCGTACGTTTGCGCACAGGCCTCGCACTGAATGAAGAGCAGGTTGCAGGTGTCGTTCTGGCAGTTGGTGTGGGTGTCGCAGGGCGCGCCACACTGGTGGCAGTGAGCGATGACTTCCTCGGAGATTTGCTCACCGAGGCGCTCGTCGAAAACAAAGTTTTTTCCCTTGAACTTGTTGGGCAAGCCTTTGGCCTCCACTTCGCGGGCATATTGGATGATGCCGCCATCGAGCTGGTACACGTTTTCGAAGCCTCGGTGCTTGAACCAGGCGCTGGCCTTTTCACAGCGAATGCCGCCAGTACAATACATGACGATGTGCTTGTCGCGGTGGGGGGTCAGCATTTCTTCGACCAGGGGCAAGGCATCACGGAAGGTGTCGACATCGGGACAGATGGCCCCTTCAAAATGGCCGACTTCACTCTCGTAGTGATTGCGCATGTCTACCACCACAGTATCGGGACGGGAAGTGAGGGCATTGAAGCTGGACGCATCAAGGTGCTGGCCCCGGCGGGTGACGTCAAAAGATTGGTCTTCGAGGCCATCGGCTACGATTTTGGGCCGGACCTTGATCTTGAGCTTGTAGAAAGCATGGGAGTCGTTTTCTACCGCGAGGTTGAGGCGCACCCCGCGTAGCCAAGGGATGCCATCGAGCTGCTGGCAGAAAGCTTCCCAGCTGGCCTCCGGCACGGTAAGCTGGGCATTGATGCCTTCAGCTGCGACGTACGTACGCCCTTTCACCCCGAGCTGATCCCAGGCCAGAAAGAGTGCATCACGAAAAGCCTGGGGATCTTCTATCTGGGCGTAGCAGTAAAAAGAAAGGGTTTTTCGAGGGGTAAGATCGGTGGCCATTTTGGCCTTTAGCAATTCTCGGTTTTCCTGATTATGTAACACCATATTTGTTTGATGTCTGGATATTTACTTAACTTGCTTCAATACCAGGTTGCTAATTTTGGCATACCAAACTTGCTTTTTCTTTCCCGGTAAATTCCCCGGAATTTTTTTCTCTATCTGGCTTTCGTCATGAAAAAACCGTTTTTGCTCTTCTTCTTGGCTGCCTTAATTGGCTCTGGCCTCATTTCTGTTATGCGCTTGGTTTCGGAAACACCAGAAGCTACAACTGCCTCAATCGTAGCCAACAAAGTTAAACAAAATCCTACAGCTCCCACAACCCCTACCCTGTATGGGACTCCCCTGCCGGGATTCAAAGTAGCCAAGGCGGTCATCCAAGCAAACGAAAACCTCTCTGAAATCCTGAGCAGCTACCAGGTGCCAGCCGTGGCTTTGGTGCAACTCAGCCGCCTGCCCTCCGACCTGTTCGACGTGCGTCGCTTGCAGGCTCACAAGCCCTACACCATCATCTACCGTGAAGACTCCGTGCCTGTGGCCCGGAGTTTTGTTTATCATCCCAATGAGATCGACTACGTCATCCTCGATTTTTTAGACGACACCGTAGCGGTACGCAAAGGGCAGCATCGGGTGGATACGGTACAGCATTATCTCTCGGGCACCATCACCACTTCGCTTTACCATGCGGTGCTGGAAGGGGGCGGCAGCCCCTTGCTCGTCAATGAGTTGGCCGATGTCTATGCCTGGGAAATAGATTTTTTCGGCTTGCAGCCCGGTGACTGCTTCCAGTTGGTATATTCTACCCTGGAAGTAGGGGGTAAAACCGCAGGTTTTGGGGAAATTCTGACCGCGAGTTTTACGCATTTGGGCCAGGAAGAATTGGCCTATGCCTTTGATCAAGGGGACGGGAGAGAATATTTCGACCAAACGGGGGAAAGCCTGCGCAAAACCTTTCTCAAAGCCCCGCTCACGTTTTCTCGCATCAGTTCCCGCTTCTCCTACAGCCGCTTGCATCCCGTGCTGAAGATTCGCCGGCCCCATCTCGGGGTAGATTACGCGGCCCCTACCGGCACGCCGGTGGTAGCGGTGGGCGATGGCGTGGTCCTTAAGGCAGGGTATAGCGGCGGAGCCGGGCACATGATCAAAATCAAGCACAACAGCCAATATACCACCGCTTACCTGCACCTGAGCCGCTACGGGCAAGGGATCAAACCTGGGGTTCTGGTCAAGCAGGGGCAGGTCATCGGCTATGTGGGGAGCACCGGGCTTTCTACCGGCCCTCATCTCGACTTCCGATTTTACAAAAATGGTAAGCCGGTCGACCCGCTGAAAGTAGACCCTCCCTCCGCAGCGCCCATCGAGCCGGATTGCATGCCGCAGTTTGTGCAGGTCCGCGATCGGTTACGCATGACCCTACAGCACTATGCCCGGGGAGAGGAAGAGTGGCTGGCCAGCAATCAAGAAATTAATTCAGCTAGCAACCATTAACCCGTGACCTAGCAGGATAAACGCCGTCTTATGGGTACTCTAAGAAAAATATCATTGATCTTTCTCTCGTAATCACCATTTTTCTTGGTTTTAAGCAGAAGAGCCCAGCGAAATCTGGTACCTTCACCTATTGAACCAGCGTTTTACGGGCTAGTGCTTACAGAACAAAGTAATTACCCAATTTAAACGCAGCTATTTTTTCGTAGGACAAGGAAGA
>CAZIVQ010000066.1:0-9867 GCA_964542415.1 uncultured Bacteroidia bacterium
GGATTGGCTTCGCAAGCATAGACCGCCGGCTGCCCCGGGCTGCCCGGCTGGGCGATGGCCAGGCCATTGCGCTGGTTGAAGGTCGGGTTGGGCGGCAGCACGTAGGTGCCCGCCGCCGCCGCTGGCGAAGCGACAGTCCGAGCTTGCTGCTGTGAGAACGTCAGGCGGTTGAGAAAATCGCGGTACTGCGCCTGGCTCAGCTCGTATTTCATGGCGTAGAAGCCCGCAAAGCCCTTGGGGTAGGCGGCCGGAACATCGCCACCCAGCACCGCCTCTGTTCCCACGGAAACCTCCGCAGCCAACACCGCCGCTTCATTCTCCACCCGAAAAGGAGCCCCATTTGCCGCGCGTCGAAAATGATGAAAGCTGCTGCTATCCCCCAACCAAAACGCGCCCTCGGGCACGTAGACCATTTCGATGCCGTAGACCTCCAGGTCGACCGTCCCAGTGGGTAGGGCTTGGGCCAGGCTTAGCCTCAGGGCAACCTCCGGCAGGTCCCCGCTGCCAGGCCCCCGCCGCCGCACGAAGACGCCCTTCCCATCGCTCACCGGCTGTATTTCCAGCAGCGAATCGGCTACGTAAGCTTGAGGCAACACGCTCAGGTCCAGGTGCTGCCAGTCTTCGCCTGGCTGACGGTATTTGACAAACAGCCAGACCGCATCATGGTTACCAGGGGTCGTGGTGAGGCGCCAGCTGTGCTCCCAGCTAATGTTGACTCCCAAGGTGGAAGCGTCAAGCAGGGCCAGGTTGGTCAGCTGAAGGTTGTTGGCGAGGGCCGGGCCCCCGCCAACCCCGCAGCATAGGAGCCATATGAGCATACGTTTCATGCGATCAGGTGTCAGAATGGTTCAGGCGATGATGCTGGGCCAGGACTTCCATGCAGGCCGCACACAGGCAGTCGTCGTATTGCTCCTGCATAAAAGCTCGCTCCGCTGGGGTCAGCGACACCTGCATGCATTGGCACTGGAGCACATTGCCCACTTTGCATTCAAAGGAGTTTCCGCAGCGGGGACAGAATTTTTGTTCGTGGCGAGGCATGTGGGGCGATTGAGCGATTTTGCGATGGGCGATTTTGCGATAAGCGATAAGAGACCCGCCGCAGGCTCGGCCGGATTGGCGTGAGGGATGGGGCGTAATCCGGCCGAGAAAAGCAGCGGAGCTTGGCTACTGCTTGATCCAGCGGCGCTGCCAAGCTTGTTTGCCCGTCTGTCCCCGGATCAGGTAGACGCCAGCGGGCAAATCCTCCACCGGCCAGCTAAGCTCCGATTGACGGGAAACCATCCGGCGAGCTAGCGTCCGGCCATTCAGGTCCACGATTTCCAGGCTGCCGCTCCAGGGCTGGGACCAGCGGAGTTGCAGGCGATCCGAGGCAGGGTTAGGAAAAAGCTGAAAATCCATGGCCAGGGAAGCCTCGTTGCTGACTGGGGCGCTTACGTCAAATATGACCCAGGCCGTTGCTTCGTCCCCCCACTCATCGGTGATGGCGTACTCCAGGCTGTCTTTGCCCACAAAGCCCAAAGCCGGTAGGTAAGCAATCGAGTCGCCCGTGGTCACCACTTCAGCCGTGCCTTGGGTGGGGGAAGTAAGGATGGACAAAGCGAGCGGAGCCTTCGCATCCGCATCACTGTCATTGGCCAACACCGCCACCACCGCTTCTTCATCCTTGAGCAGGCTATCCTGGTCATTTTGGGCTACGGGTAGGGCGTTGTAGACGGTGCCAATGACTTCAGGAGAAAACCCTACCGGAAATTCGCCCACAAAATCCCCATTGCCCTCATAAACCAACCCCCGGGTAAAGGTCGCAAAGTCTGTTTGGGTCACGTAGAAACGATTGCCCACGGTGTCGTAGGTAAAGGCCGTCACCGCCGTGTCAATGAGGGGGGCGGCGAAGGGGGTAAGGGTCGCCAGGTCATAGCGATAAATGTCTCCGTCGATCACCGTAAACAGGCGGTCCTGCTCGTCTACCACAATCCGGGAGTTGTAGGAAGAGGGTTGCAAATCGGCATTGGCAGCCTGGGTGGCGACCTGCCCGCTGCTCAGGTCAAGGGTAGAAACGGTGTTGGAGCTTCCATTCAGGGTATAAATGACCGAATCTTGCAACAAGAAGCGGCCCACATCCTCTCCGTTTTGGTTCAGGGCAAGGCTATCCGCTACGGTGAGGGTAGCAAGGTCGATCTTCACTACCCAACCTGCCGAGTCGGCAAAAGTGGAGCTGGTGAAGTTCTGGGTCACATAGAGGGTGTCCCCTAGCACCAGCAAGTCCTTGGCGGGTTGAGTCAAGGCTGGGAGGCTGTCCACAAACGCCAGGGTCTCCCGGTCAAAAATCCGCAGGTGATTTTGGTAGGGCCCGGTGAACCCAAAAGGCGCGTACCAGTTCCCGGCGATGAGGTAGTCCTCATACAGTGCCAGGCTGATGGTCGAAGGCGCCCCAAAAGCGGTGGCCGCCAGCCGTTCGCCGGTGGTCAGGTCATATTTGACAATGGAATCTTGCGCCGCTACATAGAGTGACGTCCCATCGACCAGCAGGTCTTGCGTAGACTGGGTCTGGATGGTATCAATCAGGGTAGAAAGCCCAGTGGCCGGGTCATATAACGTGAGGTTCACGTTATTGGCCGGGTTGCCAAATTGGCCCCCATTGATGGTGATGATGCCTTTGGTCACTACCTGCGACCAGGCCAGCGAGGTGGAAAACAAGCTGAGGAGAATCAGGGAAAATAGGTTTTTCATGGAAAAATAAGTTGTAGAATGAAAAAGTTAAGGAAGGAGAGGGCCAGTAAAAACAAAGTCCAGGCCCAGGCTCAGCACCTGCCGGGGCATGGGCCGGTTGGCGATGACCTCGTATTCACGGCCCCAGAGGTTGTCGCAGCGCAGGGAGCTGCGTAGTTGCCAGCGGGGTTGCTGCCAGCGATGCTGGAGGTAAAGCGATGCCAGGTCGTAACCGGGCAGGAAAGCCGAATTATCAGAAGTGGTGTAGCGGTAGCCGGTGAAGGTATGGGTATAGTGCAGGCTGAAGGCCTTCCACTGGCCCTGTAGCGAAAGGCGCCCCTGGTGTTCGGGGGTATAGATGAGCTGCTTGCCGCGCGAGAGGTCGCGGGCCCCGGTGGTCGCGGTGATGGTGGCGCGGGTGTAAGTGTAGGCCAGGCGCAGCTGCCCTTGCCAGTCACCGGCCTGAGCCGCGAGCTTGCCCTCGGTTTCCAGGCCCCGGCTCCAGACGGTGCGTAGGTTTTCAGGAAACCAATAGGTAGGCCCCGGCCGCCAAAGGATCCAGTCGTCGATTTGCTGGCTGAAAGCGCTGAGGTGGAGATGGGTGGACCAACCAGCCAGCTGCCATTGCCCCTCCAGCCCCAATTCCTGGTGCCAGCCTTGCTCGGGCCGCAGTCCGGGCTGGCCCCCGGGCGACCAGTAGCGGTCGTTGAAGGTCGGTAGGCGGAAGGTGCGGCCCGCTTGGCCTTGGGCTTGCAACCAGGGCAGCAGCCGCGCCCGCACACTCAGCGACGGCACAAAGGGCACGCTCCCCCAGTCAGCATAGGCGGCGGCGAGGCCCTGGGCTTGTTCCCCCGCTTCCTGCATCCAGGCTTGACGCAGGCTCAGCACGGCCTCCCAACGCTGCAAAGGATGGGCGTAGCGCCAGGAGGCAAACAGCGCCATTTGCTGCTGCTGAGGCTGCTGCGCGCCGTACCCGGTCGCCAGGGCCGCCTGATGGGTATAACTGGCCCCGACTTGCAGGCGGTGAGCCGGTAATACCTGCCAGTAAGACTCGCCCTCTAGCTGGAAGCGGCGGCTTTCATTCTCCGAAAAAATCCCCGCCAAACTGTCCACATAAGTAAGCCCTTCTCGCAGGTAGGCCCCCCGCACATACAGGTCCAGACGCTTGCCTTCCCGCTGCCATTCCGAAGCCAGCCGCAGATGGCGGTCGGCTTGGGTGGCCACGCTGCGGCCCGCGTCGAGCGGGGATGGCAGCTCGCGGTCGCTCTCCTGGGTCCAGAGCCAGAGGCGCAGTTGCTGCCGGTCGTTGATTTTTAGGGCATTTTCTTGTAGCAAGCCGCGCTGTTCGAGGGCAGCATGGGCTTGGCGTTCTCCGTTGGGCAGAAGAAAGTCATTTTCGGCCCTACGGCCATAGAAGCGGGTGCGGCTGAGCCAGCGACCGTGGCTGTAGCTGAGGTCGCCGCCAGCTTGTTGCTGCCCGTAGCTACCGCCTTGCAGGTGTAGGCCCACCCGCAGGCCTCGGCCAAAGGCGGTATGGTTGTCGAGGTGGATGGCTCCGCCGACCGCCCCACTGCCGTAGAGGGCCGCCGAACCGCCGTATTGGATGGTGACAGCGTCCAGGAGAAAAGCCGGAAACAAGGCCAGGTCCAGTTGCCCGTTCATGGGGCTTTGCAGGCTGATGCCGTTCCAGACTACCGCCGTATGGCTCGCCCCGCCCCCGCGCAGAGAGGTGGTGGCCAGGCTACCCATACCATAGCTTTTGATGAAGACGTCGCTGTGGAGGCTCAGCACATCGGCCAGGCTCTGGCCTGACATGGCTTGCAGGACCGTGCTGTCCAGGGCCATCCGCCGGTGACCGGGGCTGAGCAATTGTGGCCGGGGGGCAGTGATGCGGATGGTGTCCTTCAATGGAGATATCCCCTGGGCCCCAAGCCTCACCATGCTGCCTAAACAACAGAGGAGCAGAAAAAAGCGGAAAAAAAATGAGAACACATGCATAGGCCCAAACCTGGTAAATCCAATGGTTCGGGATTCGCAGCAAATGTTCTGCAGAAAAAAAGGAAGACCTGTTATGAAAAGCTCAGGAGAGATTAGCCACCCATCACATGGGAAAATTCCCATATAACAGCTGTCAGCCTGATCCTGCCCGTCAGAAAGCCTTGCGGCATGGCCGCAACAGCTCCCCTGACCAGGAAGAAACGGTACAGGTACATTCTTCGCTTTTATCCCGAAAGCTACGAATCGCCGGTACCAGGCAGGTCTTCTGACTTACTCCACTAGTTACCGGCCTTCCCATCAGCAATTGCCGACAGTGGCTTGAAGGGGGGGTAACTAGCTGTAAATGGAGCTTACAGCAGCGGGAACTGTCCAGGATTTGCACCTGATTCCCTTTTCATTTCGCTGAGCAGGTCGCTCGTTGAAAACCTGATACAAGGGTAAAGGTAAGATTTTTTCTGGAGAAACCTGCGACCGGGAGAATGATCAAACCAGGGAGGGGAAGCAAAGCCCCCTGGTATGAAGCAGGGCAAGCGGTCGGGCAACCCTTGCTTTCGGGGCAAAAAACAAACCCGCCTGGCAAAGCGCCAGCGGGCTGTTTACGGCCAATCAGGAAAAGCTTATTCTTGGAGCCGTGGGTCAAAATTGGGGCTTAGGGCTCCAGGTTGCAATCCCCCAGCAGGAGTATTTTTACGGGTCGTTTTTTGTCTTTTCATAAAAAAAAGCGCCCAACCGCAGAGGTTGGGCGCTGGCAGATATGTAGAAGCAGCGAGGCTGCTTACTTGTTGTCGTCGACTTCTTCGTACTCGACATCGGTCACGTCGGCATCGGAGGCATTGCTTTGGGCTTCGCCCCCGGGTTGGCCGTTAGGAGCGCCCCCTTGGGCTTGCTCCTGCTGGTACAATTCGGAAGAAGCTTGCTGCCAAGCCGTGTTCAGGGCTTGGGTGGCAGCTTCGATGCGGCTAAAGTCCTTAGCTCCGTGGGCTTCTTTCAGTTCCTGGAGCGAAGCTTCGATGGCCGTTTTGTGGTTGTCCGAAAGCTTTTCGCCCAGGTCCTTGAGCTGCTTCTCCGTGCTGAAGATGAGGGCATCGGCTTGGTTGAGCTTTTCGACCTCCTCTTTGCGCTGACGGTCCGCCTCCTCGTTTTCAGCCGCTTCGTTCTTCATTCGGCTGATTTCGTCATCGGAGAGGCCGGTGGAAGCTTCGATGCGGATCTTCTGCTCTTTGCCCGTGGCTTTGTCGCGGGCGTGTACGTTCAGAATCCCGTTGGCGTCGATGTCAAAGGCCACTTCGACCTGCGGTACCCCACGTGGGGCCGGCGGGATGCCGTCGAGGTGAAACTTACCCAAGGTCCGGTTGTCGGCAGCCATGGGGCGCTCACCTTGCAAGATGTGGATCTCGACCGAGGTCTGGTTGTCAGAAGCGGTAGAGAACGTCTCCGACTTTTGGGTCGGGATGGTGGTATTGGCTTCGATGAGCTTGGTAAACACACCGCCCATGGTCTCGATACCCAGCGAAAGGGGAGTCACGTCGAGGAGCAGCACGTCTTTGACGTCACCGGAGAGCACGCCCCCCTGAATGGCCGCCCCAATGGCTACCACTTCGTCGGGGTTCACGCTGCGGTTCGGCTCACGCTTGAAGAACTCCTGCACCAGCTCCTGGACTTTAGGAATCCGAGTAGAACCCCCGACGAGGATGACCTCATCGACGTCGTCCACGGTCAGCTTGGCGGCCTTGAGGGCTTCGCGGGTGGGCTTGAGGCAGCGGGCGAAGAGGTCATCGGCGAGCTGCTCAAACTTGGCCCGGCTCAGGCTGCGGTCGAGGTGCTTGGGCCCCTCGGCATCCATGGAGAGATAGGGCAGGTTGATGTCGGTATTGGAGGTGCTGGACAGCTCGATCTTGGCTGTTTCGGCCGCTTCTTTGAGGCGCTGCAGCGCTTTGGGATCTTTCTTGACGTCGATGCCGTGCTCAGCTTTGAATTCGCTGGCCAGCCAGTCAATGATGACCTGGTCGAAGTTGTCGCCGCCGAGGTGGGTGTCACCGTTGGTGGAAAGCACTTCGAAGACCCCATCGCCCAGCTCCATGATGGAGATGTCGAAGGTACCGCCTCCAAGGTCGAAGACCGCAACTTTCACGTTCTGGTCGCGCTTGTCGAGCCCATAGGAAAGGGCGGCAGCGGTGGGCTCGTTGATGATGCGTCGCACCTTGAGGCCGGCGATTTCACCTGCTTCTTTGGTGGCATTACGCTGGGCGTCGTTGAAGTAAGCCGGTACGGTAATCACCGCCTCTTTTACCTCATAGCCGAGGTAATCTTCGGCCGTCTTCTTCATCTTTTGCAGGATCATCGCGGAGATTTCCTGCGGGGTATAGGTCCGATCGTCGATCTTGGCTACGGCCAGGTTGTTCTTATTGGCTACGCCATAGGATACGCCCTCAGCCTCAGCTTTCACTTCGGCGTGGGTACGGCCCATGAAGCGCTTGATCGAGCGGATGGTTTTGGTGGGGTTGGCGAGGGCTTGCCGTTTGGCTTGCTCCCCGACGATGCGGTCACCGTCCTTGGTGAAGGCGACGACCGAAGGGGTGGTACGTTTGCCTTCGGCGTTTACGATGACGACTGGTTCGTTCCCCTCCATCACCGCCACACAAGAGTTTGTCGTTCCTAAGTCAATGCCTATTATTTTGCTCATGATAGCGAAAAGTGTTTTTACGTTGGAAAATGCGTGGGCCACCTGCTACTCGCAGGCAGGCCAATTTATTCGATGTCGATGCTGGCTTCTGGTCCCGCCGCCTTGCGGCCTTCATACGGGAAAAAGATGCGCAGCAAGCCACTTTCATACTTAGCTTTGATGCCTTCCATTTCTACATTCAGCGGTAAAGGAAAACGCAACAAAAAGGATCCGAAGCGACGATCTTTGCGCTCATAGCGGTAAGTCGCAGCTTCTGCCGGGGCCAGCTTTTGCCCTTTGACGATGAGTTCACCTTCGTGAATCTGGATGCTGACTTCCTCCTTCTTCATGCCGGGAAGCTCGAGCTCGATCACGTAGTACTGGTCAGAATAATAAATATCTGCCTTTACTTTGATCTGGTTGCCTTCTTCTTCGGAGCTGAACATGTCGTCCATGAAACTGCCGACTTTGCGACCAAAGTCGGAGAAACCGGAGCGTAAATTCTGAAGAACGTCTTCGTTTGGATTTTCTGGCGTCATAACATTTGGGACTAAGATTCCTCTCCTCCAACATCAATCCTGGTGCCAGCTGGTTAGAATCGCCGTTTTGGCACCAAAACTTGCCAGAATGGCAGGTGGGACCGCCTATGCGTCGCCTGCTTGACTACTGCCAGGAGAAATCTGCCATAATGCCTAACCCCTCCGCCAGATTTTTCGATACATAGAAGTATATCAAGAACAAAGGGAAAGCTGCTGTTTATCAGCAGGTTAATGAGCCTCTTGGGGTTGTTTTATCACCCGAGAGACTTAGATCCTTTCACTATCCAACTTATTGCACCTATGTTTTTTCGAACTACGTTTTGGTACATCGCTATAATCACACTCACCGGGCTGCTCGCCTGCAATTCTCCCGCCCCCCAAGTGACGGACCCTGAAACCACGGTGGTCACTTCTAGCCATGATACCTTGGCGGGATTTGTGCAGCCCATCGCTGCCTTTCATGGGCACGATGCCTGGAAGCAAAAAAAGGGACTGGCGTACGATTTCCGGCTAGAATTGGGGGGGAAGAGCGCCTGAACACCCAGGTACACATGCGCACCGACATGAGCGAAATCCACATGGCGAAAGCCAACGGCACCGAGCTGACCTACACCCGCGATACCGCTTTTGTCAGTCCGGTCGATTCAGACCATCGCCGCGCGCGTTTTGATCTGCTTACTTGGCCTTATTTTCTGGCTGCCCCCTTCAAGTTCGATGATCCCGGCACCCGCATCACGCCACTGGGAGAGGAAACGTTGATGGGTGAAACTTATGAAACGGCCAAGCTCAGCTTTGAGCCGGGTACGGGAGATGCCCCCGATGATTGGTACATCCTTTTCCGCGACCAGGAAACAGGCTCCCTCAAGGCCATGGTCTACATTGTGACTTATGGTAAAACGGTGGAAGAAGCCGTGGATAACCCCCACTGCATCGTCTATGACGACTATGAAGAAACAGAGGGGGTGCTATTTCCCCAAACCTGGACGTTTTACGAATGGACCGAAGCAGAAGGCTTGGGAGAAAAACTGGGCCAGGCCCAGCTCGGCAACTTCTCCTTTACCCAACCCGAAGCCTCTGCCTTCACCGTTGCCGATGACTTCCGGATCGATGAAGTTCCGGTAGCCTATTAGGGAAATAAGTGGTCAAAGGGTTATCTTTGCTCTTCGATTGAAGAGACAAACCGCTTTCATGAACTTCACCAATAAAATCGTTTGGATTACGGGCGCTTCGTCGGGTATCGGCGAAGCGCTTACTTATGCGTTTGTCAAGGCCGGAGCCAAAGTCATCGCTTCGGCCCGGCGAGAAGCGGAGTTGCAGCGGGTACAAGCCGCCTGTGCGCCCCACGAAGACCGGGTACAAGTCTTACCGCTCGACCTGGCCGACAGCGGTTCGCTACGCATGATCGCCGACCAGGTGCTGCGCGACCACCGCCGCATCGACATCCTGGTCAACAATGGCGGCATCAGCCAGCGGGCCTTGACCGTAGAGACCGACCTGGAGGTCGATCGCCGTATCATGGAGGTTAACTACTTCGGGCAGGTGGCGCTCACCAAGGCGGTGCTGCCCTTCATGCTCCAGCAAAAAGATGGCCACCTCGTGGTGCTGAGCAGCCTCACGGGCAAGTTTGGTTTCCCGCTGCGCTCAGCCTACGCAGCCAGCAAGCACGCTTTGCATGGCTTCTTTGAGACTCTGTGGCTCGAAAACCGCGACCACGGCCTGCGCGTCACCCTGGTCAACCCCGGCCGAATCCGCACCCAGGTTTCCGTCAACGCCCTGACCAAGGACGGCAGCCCTACCGGCAAAATGGACCCCGGCCAGGCCAAAGGCATGTCCGCTAAAAAATGCGCCCACCAAATCCTCGCGGCCGTATACCGCAACCAGTTCGAAATCACCATCGGCAGCCTCGGCGAGCAATTCATGGTGTGGCTCAAGCGCCATTTTCCTGGGCTGTTTCATGCGCTG
>CAZIVQ010000067.1:0-9842 GCA_964542415.1 uncultured Bacteroidia bacterium
GGCAGCAAACTGGTGGGTGACGGCGGCCTCGCAGAGGGCCACGACCTGCGCCCTGCTGGACTTCGGCTTCAGCAAGGTATAGTCGATGTAGGAATTGACCGGGGCCATGGGAGAAGATGGAGAGAGAAAGAAATAGGGGTTGTCTTACAAAGTTAAGCAAGAAACCGGACTTTTTTGGTTCCAAAGGGCGGTTCCTACGGCTCATTCCTTATCTTAGCCGGGCCATGGATGTGCGTTGGCTCTCTTTGCTGGCTGCCGAAGTCGCAGCGCTGTTGCGGGACCTGGGTGGTCTCGGGCCGGAGCTATGGCTCAGCGGCGCCTGGATGGTGCTGCTGGGGTTGGTCCTCGGAGGGCAGCGCCTGCCGGCTTGGCTGGTCCCGGGCTGGACCTTGGTGGCCATAGCCGGGGGGGGACTGCTGGCCGCACTGGCCCCGGCTGCCGCCTCGCCCAGCCTCCTGGGCATGATCCAGCCCGATGCCAGCAGCCGCCTGATCAAAGGCCTGGTAAGCTTCAGTGCCCTGGTGGTGGTGGCCTACGCCTGGCTCGACCGCGAAGAACGGGTACAGGCCCGGCGTCATGGCGAATATTTCCTTTTCCTGCTGGCGCTTATACTGGGGATTTTTCTCCTCAGCATGGCCACCCACCTGCTGCTGATGTACCTGGCCGTCGAATTGATCTCCATCAGTTCTTACCTGCTCACCGGCTTTCGCAAGTCCTCCGGCTTTGCCGCCGAGGCTTCGATCAAATACCTCCTTTTCGGGGCCTTTGCTTCTGCCCTCACCATCTATGGTATCTCCTGGCTCTACGGGCTTACTGGCAGCTTCCGTTTCACCGAAGTGACTTTTTTGACCTCCCTCAATGCTTTTCCAGCTGGGGTACAAGTTCTGGTACTGGGTTTGGTGGTGGCCGGGCTGCTGTTCAAGGTCGGGGCCGTGCCTTTTCATTTTTGGGCCCCAGATGCGTACCAGGGCGCGAGCTATCCGGTCGCGGCCTTTTTCTCGGTAGCCCCCAAAGCGGGAGGCGTCCTCATGCTGATGCGCTTGCTGGAAGCCTGGGACACCGCCGCGGGCCTGCCGGCCCTGCTGCTGCTGCTAGGGCTGGCCGCCGCCGCTAGCATGACCCTGGGCAATTTGGCGGCATTGGGGCAGCCCCTGGTCAAGCGGTTGCTGGCCTATTCCAGCATTGCCCAGGCAGGCTACCTGCTGGCAGGCGTCATCTGCCTCTCCAGCCTGGGCCGGGCTGCGGTGCTATTCTACCTCCTGGTGTATGTGTGCATGAACCTGGGCGCTTTTCTCCTGGCCGGGCACCTCAGCGCCCGCGTCCGCAGCGATGCCCTCCAGGACTTGGCTGGCACGGGACGCCGCCAACCCTGGGCAGGCACGCTCATGGCTATCCTCATGCTCGCTCTTACCGGCCTGCCTCCTACGGCTGGCTTTACCGGCAAATGGTACCTCGTCTTGGCTATCTGGGAGCAAACCGAGCCCGCTACCCAGTTTTTTTGGCTCGGGTTGCTGATTTGTTTGGTGGTTAATACCGTAGTCTCTCTCTTTTACTATCTCCGGCTACCGATCGTGATGATCTTTCGTAGCGGACTTGCAGAGGCCTCCCTCACGGGAAGATCGCCACGCGGACCGGCGCTGCTGATCGGTCTGCTCACCTTGCCGGTTTTGGTCCTGGGGGTGTTCGGATTTGACCGCTTACTTTCTCTTTTTCAACTCTGGGTATGGAATTAGTCAAGCCAACCCCTCTATCTATTGCAGGAAAAGCTCAAAAGGAAATTTTGCTGAAAACAGGCAATACGCTCAGCTGGTGCGCTTTTCAATAAACAATCTAGTACGAAAAGCCTTTAGTAATTGAGCATCCACTACGAATATGGAAGGTTTATCAGCCACATTGTTAGACCGAGGACAGGAATTCGCCAAAAATTATTTTAAATTTGTCCAGAATTTCATGGTTCTCAGGAGTCTGCATAAAACAATCGGGCTGTTCAGCCTGTCCCTGCTGCTGCTTATGGGCGGTTGCGGTCAAGGTGGTCCCGCAGCCCCAGGGAGCGATAAGGAGGGGGCAGGTTCAGCCCAAAAAGTAGAGGAGAGCGCTACCTCAGGCCGGGCAACCTTGGTGGTGGACGAATCTTTGGCCCCGATTATCGAAGCGGAAGCCCAGGCCTTCATGGCGATTCACCGGGAGGCGACGATAGACCTGCTGGTGCTGCCGGGAGAAGAAGCCATCGCGGCGCTGCTGAACCACGACACGATCCGGGCGGCCTTTGTCACGCGCCAATTGACCCGCGAAGAGGAAATTGTCCTAAAGCGCAAGCAGCTCGTAGCTCAATATGCGACCCTGGCCCATGGAGCCGTTTCTATGGTGGTGCAGCGAGGCTTGCCCCTCGACAGCCTCAGCCGGGACCAATACCTGGGCATCCTTTCGGGGACGCTTACACGTTGGGAAGAAGTAGATCCTGACTTACCTGCGGGAGAGATTGTGCTGGTATATGACCATCCGCGCTCTGGACTCCGGTCTTTTTTGCGGGACAGCGTGCTAGAAGGAGAGGCCCTGGGAAACAATGCTTTTGCTATGCGCAGCAGTCCCGAGGTCATCGGCTATGTAGACCAAAACCCCCGCTCGATCGGGGTCATCGGGCAAGCTTGGCTCAGTGACCGGGATGATCCGGCCGTCAAAGCCCGTCTCAATAAAGTGAAACCTCTACGTTTGGCACCCAAGCCCGGCGTGGAGACCTGCAAAGAAAGTAACGGCAGCTATGGTCCTTATCAAAGCTACCTCTACCAGCGCTGCTATCCGTTGACCCGCTCGCTGGTGTCGATCTTGCAGGAACCCAAACTGGGACTAGGAACGGGATTTATCGCCTATGTAGATGGCGTAAAAGGCCAGCGCGTCATTCATAAAGCTGGCTTGGGGACGGTTCATACCATCCCTCGTTTGGTCCAATTTCCCTCCGCCCTTGAACGCCGGCAAGCGGAAAAAGAATAACTTTTGCTGGCTCCACCTTCCTCGCTCAGGCTCGTCCTCAGCGGCGACGGCGGCCCAGCCCCGAATGTGTGTTTTCCTTGTAACTAACCTCTCAAAACCTCTTACGACTATGCTGAAACGATTTTGGATGCTCTGTGCCGCTCTGCTGATCCTGGCTCCGCTGGGACTGCGGGCCCAAGCAGACCTTACTGACGAGATCCAACTGATCCGCGGTGAGAAATTCGACGAGGCTACTGCTGGCCTCAATGATCTGCTGAAGGAAAAGCAGAAGAACGAAGATGAAATTTACTACTGGCTGGGCCTGATCGACTACCAACGAGAAAGCTATGCCAGTGCCAGCGAGAACTTTCGTAAAGCCCTGAGTGCGGACAAAAAAAGCCCTTATGCCCTTGCTGGCATGGCCCGCATCGCCTTCTTGGAAGAGCGGCTCGCCGATGCCAATGAGTACCTCCTCGAAGCCCTGAACCGGCTCAAAGGCAAAGACCCTCAAGCGCATTTCGCCGTGGCCGAAGCTTTCCTGATGGGAGGCCCCAGCGAGATTGGCGAAGCCAAGAAAATCCTTTACGTAGCCCGAGAAGATTTTCCTGAAAATCCCCGCTCGCACATCCTGCTCGCCGACTACTACAAGGCTCAGGGCGTACCCAGTCTGGCCATCGAGGAGTACGAAATCGCCAAGAAAAAGGCTCCTGAATACGTGCCGTCTTATGCCTCGCTAGCGGAGCTGAAGTACGAAGAAGGGCTAGAAACTGGCGTAGGCACAACCTTGCAGGAAGGCCTCAACAACGCCAACAAGGCCATTGAGCTCAACCCAAACTTTGCTCCGGCCTACCGCATCCGCGGGGAGCTTTGGCTGCTGGCCAAAGAGTACCAGCGCGCTCGTGACGACTTGCAAAAGTACGTGCAGCTGACTGACTCCGACCTCGGGGCCCGCATTCGCTATGCCAGCTTCCTCTTCCTGAGCGAAAACTACCAAGAAGCCATCGACGAGATCGCCGCCATCGAGCAGGATACCCTCACCAACGTGATGCTCCGCCTCAAAAGCATGTCGCTGAACAAGCTCGGCAACAGCGAGCAGGCCCAGCAGACCATGGATACCTATTTTGATCGGGTCAAGAAAGAGGAGTACATCCTCTGGCAGGACTACGATACCTATGGCGACATCATGCGCACCATGGGCGACCTCGAGACCGCTGACGAGTATTATGCCAAGGCCATCACGAAGAATTCGGCGCGGTCTAAGAAGTACGAAGAATTGGCCGGAAGCTACCGCAGTGCGGGCCGTGCGCTCGACAAAGAAATCCGGGCCATCAAAAAGGAAATGGTCAGTGACACGAAAATAGCCAACAACTTTATTGCCAAAGGCAACGAAGCCGTGCGCAGCGAAGACGCCGAGACGGCCAAGGCTATGTTTGCCAAGCGAGACAGCCTGCTGGCAGAGATTGAGGCTGCGCAAGCTGAGATAGCCGAAAAGCAAGCAGCGGCCATGGCCGAGTATGAGCTCGAAGCTCACTACCGCCAACTGGCCCTCGACATGGCCGACCCCGTGGAGCTGACCCACCACTATCGCCTTGGCATGGCCCATTACAATGCCGAGAATTATAAGATAGCCGATAAGGTTTTTATCCAAGCTTCTGAGCTGAAGCAAGACTGGGAGACCCCCTATCAGTACCGCATGCAGTGTGCTTACTACCTGGAGCAGGCCGATACCTCTTCCAACGAATGGCTCGCGAGAGACGTGGCAGAAGATGTGATCGAGGTGTGGGGCGATAAAGACCCCGAGTCCCTGAGCAAAGACGCCAAGCAGCTGGTGCTGGTTTCTTATGAAGTCATGGCCAACTACAACTTCAACCCTACGGGAGAGGATGGCAACTACAACTGCGAAGACGCCAACCCCTGGATCGAGAAGATCTACGCCATCGACCCGGACTACTCCCGGATCCAAGGCCTGGCCGACTATTGTGAAAGTTTAAACAGACGCTAAGGCCATCTGCTGGCTTTTTGCCTAAAAGCCAGGACTTTGCGCACGTCTTGGTATGAGAATAATCAGCCCCACCGCCTGGCGGTGGGGCTTTTTGTCATTGGAGAATCCAGGGAGCAAGCTTACTTTTTGGATGCATGCTACCTCATTTGAGTCAACGATTTTTTTACTCACAACCTGATCGTGCATCCTGAGCCGTGACCCTTCTGCTCGCGGTCCGCCTGTCGGTCTCCATCATACCTTATCTGTTATGGAAAAGCTTATCAAATCCGGACTGCTCTTTCTGCTCCTGCTCAGTGTGTCAACCCTCTGGGCCCAGCCTAAACTCGACGACTGCCGTGCCATGGTCGAACGGGGCAACTACCGCGAAGCCAAAGCCGGCCTGCTTCAGCTAGTGGAGCAAAAAACCAAGCACAAAGAAGAGGCTTACTACTGGCTGGGGGTCATTCATTTTGAAGAAAACGAGCTGGACTTTGCCAAGGAAGCTTTTGCCAAAGGACTAGCCATCAAAGACAAGTCTCCCCTAAACCTCGCGGGCATGGGCCGGGTACTCGTGCGCGAGGGCGCAGTAGCAGAGGCAAAGCCCATGCTGGAAAAAGCCCTCAAATACAACCACGGCAAAGACCCCGAAGCCGATATGGCCGTAGCCGCTGCTTATCTCGAACTCGGAGAAAAAGAACGGGCTGATGCCCGCATCATCCTCTACAAATTAGAGACAGAAGCCCCCGATAATCCGAGACCCTCGCTGGTCTTGGGCGATTTTTATGCCTACCATCATACCCCGGATCCGGCCTTAGAGCGCTACGAAAAAGTAATCAAGAAAGCCCCGAACTACGTACCCGCTTACGTGGCCGCCGCCAACATCAAGGTGGACCAGCAAGCCTATGAAGAAGCCGGCCAATACCTCAACCAAGCCATACAGATTGACCCCGAATATGCGCCCGCTTACCGTCACCGCGGGGAACTCTGGCTCAAAGCCGGTAACTACGAGCAAGCCCGTAATGACTACAGTCGCTATGTGGAGCTTAGCGGCAACGATACCCGCGCCCGCATCCGTTACGGGAGCTTCCTCTACCTCACCGGCAACTATGACGAGGCGTTGGAGCAATTTGCGATGGTCAGAAAAGAAGGCAAAGCCACCAACCTCGTCGAGCGCCTGAGTGGCTACTGCTTCTTCGAAACGGGCCAGCTCGAGCAGGCCCGCGCCCACCTCGATACCTATTTTGCCCAATCGAAAAAGGGCGACCTCCTTGCCGAGGACCATTTCTACTACGGCCAGGTCCTCATGGCCCAGGGCGAACGTGAAGTAGGGGAAAACCATGTGAACCAAGCCATTGCCCTCAAGCCCGAATTCAACAGCTTTTTTGGCGAATTGGCGGCAAAAGCGCGCCATCGCAAAGATTACAGTGAGCAGGCCCATTACATGCAATTATATCTCGCCAACAAGTCCGACAAAACCCAGCAAGAGATCTTCCGCCTGGGCAAAGCCTGCTACTTCGCCGAGGACTTCGATTGTGCCCTGGAAAACTTCCAGCAGGTGGTAGAAATGGCCCCTGAGAAGGTAGAAGTGTACTACTGGATCGGTGAAAGTGCCAAAAAACTCACTGACGAGGAACGCGGCAAAGCCATCCAGATTGAGGCCTCGCAGCAAGTCATGGACTTGCTGGGCGAAAAAGAAACCCTCACCGAAGATGAATCTCGCTACCTGCTCTCAGCCTGCACCCACCTGGCCATTGTTACCTATGACCAGCAAGAAGACGGCACCGGCAATTGTCAAGACGCCATGTCTTACCTCCTTAAAATCCTGGAACTCACCCCCGACAACGAAGGCATCCAAGCCCTGGTCGATTACTGTGAGCAAAACCAATAAGTTGCCTTCAATCACACTTGCATTCGTATCCAAGCGCGAGGTTCCAGTGGGGGCCTCGTGTTTTTTTAGATATTGAGATTTTTAGATGAAGAGACTGACAGACTTGATCCCTGATCACTGAAGCCTGACCCGAAGCTGCTGCGGCTGATGGTCAGAATACTGAAAAGACATCTCTTGGGTCTCGATGGAGAGCCATTCCACGTTGGGGGAGAGGAGAAAGAAGTCGATGAGGAAGCGGGCGGTGGTGTCGGGGTCGAAAGGTGCGGCCAGGGAGCGGTTGGTGGGGTGAGCGGGATCGTAGGCCCATTGCCAGCCGGGGGCGGGGTAGCCTGCCGACACGAAGAAGCGTTCGTCCAGGTCCTTGATGCCTCGCTCGAAGCCTGGCACGCCAGCATAGCCCGGCGGCATCTGGTTCCAGTCGCCCCCGACGATGAGGTAGTGGCCCGCCTTGGCTTCGGCCAGCAGCACCTCCTTCAGCTGCGCCATCTGCCGGGCCTTGAGGCGGCCATCGTCATAAGCCGAATTGTGCAGGTTGATCAGCACCAGCTCGCGTCCCGAAGGTAAAGGATAGCGCAGCAGCAGAAAGCAGCGGTCCAGAAAAAAGAGGGAGGTGGGCCAATCGTAGTTGCCGGCATAGGCGTAGCGGGTAGCTTCTAAGGGCTGGTAGCGGCTCCAGGTAGCGATCCCCGACCAGACTTTGCCCAGCGGCCGGGTGAGAGGGATCGGAATGAAATCCACCCGGTAGTTGGCGGCAAAAGCATGGGCAAAGCCAGGCAGCTTGTCCGAGAGCAGCGCATACTCGTCGAGCCTGTGGCTGCGGGTTGAGCCCCGGTCTACCTCCTGCAAAAAGAAGACCTCCACCTCCGGCGCTGCGGCCTCCAGCGTAGCCAGAATCCCCGCCATATTCTTCTCCACCACCGCCTCCGGCATGTAGGTCGATTTTCCCCCGTCATAGAAAAAATCCGATTCTTCTCCCAGCCCCCCGAAGCCAATGTTCCAGTTGAACAGCGTCAAGGTATCGGGCACGATCGGGCCAAAAGCTTCCCCCCCAATCTCTACCTCCATCCGCTCCGGTGGCTGGTAGTCATGCCACTGCGCCCAGCCGATCACGCCCCCCAAATAGAGCAGGACCAGGGCTACCAGCACCAGGAAGGAGATCAGCAGGCGTTTTTTCATACGACGAAGCGATTTTGCGATGAGCGACTGAGCGACTGAGCGACTGAGCGACGAGCGACTGAGCGACAAGCGATGGAACGACCCGAGACCGCAAGGTCGAAACTCCGTGCCCTCCGTGATTAAATGAGACAAGCGATAAGCGATGTGGGGACAAGCGACCTGAGACCGCAAGGTCGATCCTCCGTTCCCTCCTACGCCCTGCTTGGTAAAGACCTCCCGGTTTCTCCGGGATCCATGATCTGCGGTAAAAAATAGAGATCCAACCTACCGCCGGTCCTTCTTCAGCCGCTTGATCGAGCGCGCTTTACGCTCCGCCTCCTCCACCTGATACTTGCGGATTTTGAAGCTCTTGTTGCCCTTGATGGTCAATTCCTCCTGATGTTGCAATTGCTCAAAGCCCCGCTGCGGGAGGTCGACCAGGCTGTAGGCATCATAAATGGTGATGGTGCCGATGTCGTCGGGGCTGAGGTCGGTGGCGTTGAGGATCAAGCCGGCGATATCGCCTTTGCGGACTTTGTCGCGCTTGCCCCGGGAGAGGTGGTATTTGACCCACTTTTCGCCTTCAGGCACTTCGGCCGGGGTATGAGGCGATACCTGAAGGGATTTGAGGGGGAGGCCAATGAGGCGGTGGTGGTTTTGGAGAAAGGCCGCTTCGCGCTTGCTGTTGATCAACGTATAGACAGCGCCTTTTTGGCCCGCGCGGCCGGTGCGGCCCACCCGGTGCAGGTAGAAGTCGTATTCTTCGGGAATGGCCAGGTTGATCACCGCCGGGAGGGATTCGATGTCGAGGCCCCGGGCGGCGAGGTCGGAGGCCACGAGGAAGTGGATGTGCCCATCGCGGAAGCGCTGGAGGATATTGGCGCGCTCCTGCTGTTCCTGATCGCCATAATAGGATTCGGCCGCCAAGCCGCAGTTGCGCAGGAAGCGGGTCACGGTGTGGATTTCTTCCCGCTTGGCGCAGAAGACCAGGGCTTGCTTTATTTTTCGCTGCTCGATCAGGCCGGCCAGAAAGGCTTCACGGCCGTGGCCGCCGGTGGGGATTTCGTAGAAGGCGATGTTGCGCAGCATCTGCCGGGGGCTCAGCCGCAGGGTCGAGATTTTGGGAAACCGCTCCCGGATCATTTTCTCTGCATCTTCAGAAATGGTAGCTGAGAAGCAACCCACCTGCACCCGGTTGCGCACATGCTGCCGTATTTCGTCGAATTCTCGCAAAAAAGCCGCTTCCATGAGCTTGTCCCCCTCGTCGATGATGAGGTATTTGATGTCGCGCCAGAGGAAGTCATACCGATAATGGGCCATCACATCGCGCAGGCGGCCGGGCACCACGACCAAGATATGCGGCTCAGATTTGATGGCGGCAAAGCTCTCCTCCATGGTCGTGCCTCCGTAGACCGCCCCCACCTTGAGCAGGTCGCCCTCATAAAAGGAAAGCAACATTTGCTTTAGCTGAATGGCCAGTTCGCGAGAAGGCACGATGACCAGCGCTTGGGTGGCGCGCTTGAGCAAGTTGAGCTGAGAGATCAGCGGCAAGCCGTAGGCAGCGGTCTTGCCGGTGCCGGTGGGCGCTTCTACGATCAGGTTGCGGCTCTGTAGGAAAAGGGGGATCACCTTGCTCTGCACCGGCGTCGGCTCCTCAAAGCCCAAATGGGGGAGCCGGGCCAGCACCCGCTCGTCCAATTGAAACTTACCGAAGGTGTTTGGTTTTTTCATGCTACAAAAGTACGTTTCCCCAGCCAGAATCGAAACTTCGCTCCCCGCCGCTCCCCAGGCTTTTTCTCAAAAACACTCGCAGGCCGTATATTGGGGCAGGGAGAAGGCCTCCCCCTTTGC
>CAZIVQ010000068.1:0-9701 GCA_964542415.1 uncultured Bacteroidia bacterium
CGTCGACTGGAACCTCTCCCGCTCGCGCTACTGGGGCATCCCGCTGCCGGTCTGGCGCAGCGAGGACGGGCAAGAGGAAAAATGTATCGGGTCGGTAGAAGAACTGAAGGCGGAGGTGGAAAAAGCGATGGCGGCGGGGGTGATGGAGCCGAAGAAAGCGAAGGCTTTCTTCGCTGAACTCGACCTGCACAAGCCGGGCGTGGACGAGCTGGTACTGGTGAGCGACACGGGCCAGCCCATGCAGCGCGAAAGCGACCTGATCGACGTGTGGTTTGACTCGGGGGCCATGCCCTTCGCCCAATGGCATTATCCCTTCGAAAACAAGGAGCTATTTCGGGAGAATTTTCCCGCCGACTTTATCTCCGAAGGGGTAGACCAAACCCGCGGCTGGTTTTTTACCCTGCACGCCATCGCGGTGATGCTGGAGGACAGCCCGGCCTTCAAGAATGTGATTTCTACGGGCCTCTTGCTCGACAAGGACGGCCGCAAAATGTCCAAGCGCTACGGCAACGCCATCGACCCCTTCGAGACCCTGGCGAAGTTTGGGGCTGATGCGACCCGCTGGTACATGATCGGCAATTCGCAGCCCTGGGAAAACTTGCGCTTCGACCTGGCCGGAGTAGACGAGGTGCGCCGCAAATTTTTTGGCACCCTCTTCAACACCTACAACTTTTTCGCCCTCTACGCCAACATTACTGGCTTTACCTACCACGAACCCGGCCCCGTAGACACCCGCGAGGAGCTGGACCAATGGATCATTTCGGTACTGCATTCGCTCACCCGGGAGGTAGAAGGCTACATGGACGACTATGAGCCCACCCGGGCGGTGCGGGCCATCGACTCTTTCGTGCAGGAGCAGCTCTCCAACTGGTACGTGCGCCTTTCGCGCCGCCGCTTCTGGGAGGGAGATGTGGAAGCCTTCGAGACCCTCTACGAATGCCTGAAGACGGTGTCGATTCTGATGAGCCCCTTTGCCCCTTTCTACGCTGACAAGCTGTACACAGACCTCGCCCGGGGCCTGGGCTTCGACTCGGTCCACATCGCGGACTTTCCACATTGGGAGGCGCCCCTGATCGACGAGGCGGCCGAAGCCCGCATGGACATGGCCCAGCGCATCACTTCGCTCATTCTCTCGCTGCGCCGCAAAGAGAAACTCAAGGTGCGGCAGCCCCTGGCCAAAGCTATGGTGGCCATCATGGACCCCAAGCTTCGGACCGAACTCGCCCGGGTGCAGCACCTCATCTCGCAGGAGGTGAACGTGAAGGAAATCGAGGCCATCACCGAGGACAATTCGGTGCTGGTCAAGAAAATCAAGCCCAACTTCCGGGTCCTCGGACCCAAGGTCGGGCCACTGATCAAAGAGATTGGCAAGGCCCTGGCCGACTTTTCTCAAGACGATATCCGCGAGCTCGAAAGCAAGGGGCAGCATGTGCTACCGCTCTCCAGCCAGACCTTGTCGCTTAGCCTTGAGGATGTGGAAATCCTCAGCGAAGACATCCCCGGCTGGTCAGTGGCTTCAGATGGGGTGCTGACGGTGGCTCTGGATATCACCCTGGATGAGGCCCTGGTGCAAGAAGGCATTGCCCGCGAATTCATCAACCGCATCCAAAACCTGCGAAAAAATACTGGACTGGAGGTCACGGACCGGATCAGGGTCGAGGTCTCCGCCAACGATTTTTGGAACGATGCATTATCCACTCACCGGACCTACATTCAGGAAGAAACCCTGACTGATGTCCTGACGGTCAAGCCTGCGGCTGAGCTTTCTCAGGCGGAAGGCATTGATATCAATGGTACCGAAGGCATGATTTCTCTGCGCAAAAACGTTTGAGCCTGGTGCCGTGAACAGTTGGCAAGGGCCCCTATTTTCCCTTTGCCCTAACCCCAAGTCCTATGGAAACCAACAACGGGAAGAAATTTTACAGCAAGCAAGAACTCAGTGAGTTTAGTGCCATCATCGCGCAAAAGCTTACCGAAGCCAAAGTTGAATACCAGCGCCTGGCCAAAAGTCTCAAAGAATTCAGTGGGAATTCTGCCGATAGTTTTAACTTCACGGAGTACGGCAATGAAAGCCGGGAAAAAGAGCAATTGGAAATCCTGATGGCCCGGCAGGCAAAGTTTATGGACAAGCTGGAAAAGGCGCTGATTCGGATCGAAAACGGTTCTTATGGCGTCTGCCGGATCACCGGGGAGCTGATTCCGGCCGAGCGCCTGCGCATCGTGCCCCACGCTACCACCACGGTAGCGGCCAAAATGCAGCAAACCAAAAACGATCGCCGTTTCTAATCCCAAGGGGAGAGCAACTTCCCGCCCCTGTTGTCGTTTTTTTATAGAGTTCCACCCGGAAGCTCTCCTGTCACATCTTCCAAATCCGCAGCCGTTGAAAGCAGCCCGGAAATACTTTCTTCTCGCCCTCGCCGTGGTGGTGGTCGATCAGATCTCCAAGCTGATCGTCAAATTCAACATGGACCTGAACCAGGAGATTCGCCTGCTCGGCGACCTGTTCAAGCTTCATTTCATCGAAAACAAAGGCGCAGCTTTTGGCCTGACCATAACCAAGATTGCGGCGCTGGTGGGGGGAGAAATGAGCGAAGAAACCGGCAAGCTCATCTTGTCGCTATTTTCTATCCTAGCTGTTTTCGCCATCGCTTTCGTGCTCTATCGCCTGGCCGACCACCGCTCGCCGTTGCCTTACTTCGTGGCCCTGATCTTTGGCGGTGCGCTGGGCAACATCATCGACCGGACTTTCTATGGCATCTGGTTTTCGGACATGAATGTCTACGAAGGTGGCCTTTTTCACGGACGGGTGGTCGATATGTTTTACCTCGACATTGGCGACATGCCTATTCCAGATTTTCTGGGCGGAGGGTACTATCACCTTTGGCCCATATTCAACGTGGCTGACGCAGCCATTTCGGTAGGCATCGTGGTGCTGTTGCTATTCCAGGGAAGATTTTTCAAGATGGACGAAAAAGCCCGCCAACCAGCTGCAGAGCAGGTAAAAACGAATGATTCCGAAGCCGAAACGCCCGCTACATGAACAAATTGTATCGCTATCTGCTGCTAACCTTCTCGGTCTTAATGCTCGATCAGCTCGTCAAGGTTCTGGTCAAAACCCAGATGTATCCGGGGCAGTCAGTGGCTTTGGTTGGCGATCACTTCCGGCTGT
Organism: uncultured Bacteroidia bacterium; assembly: GCA_964542415.1. Lineage (GTDB taxonomy): Bacteria > Bacteroidota > Bacteroidia > J057 > J057 > CAZIVQ01. The sequence goes on from CAZIVQ010000068.1 coordinate 3,170, forward strand.
TTTTTGCCGAAAACAATGGCTTCGCTTTTGGGATGACCTTCTCCAGCTTGCTCGACCGCTGGGGCATTCACCTGGCTGAGGCACACGGCAAGCTTCTGCTCTCTCTCATTTCTATTGCGGCGGTCGCCGGGCTGGGCTATATGCTGCTCCGGTTTGTCCATCACCGTTCTCCTATGCCCGTCTTTATCAGCCTCATTTTTGGCGGGGCCTTAGGCAACATCATCGACCGCACCTTTTACGGCCTTTGGTTCAGCGAGATCAACTACTATCCCGGGGGGCTGCTTCACGGGCAAGTAGTCGACATGTTTTTGCTCGACCTCGGGGGGCCTGCTTTCCTCAGCCCTATCTTCAACCTGGCTGACGTGGCCATTTCGGTGGGCATTTTCGTCCTGCTGTTCTTCCAGGGGCGCTTTACCCGGCAGCATCAGGCTGCTTCAGGGCTTGAAAACCCTTTGCCCGCCACTGATTGGCCCACTTCCCGCATAGCGGGATAATGAAGCTAGAGGACACAAAAGGATCAACTATGTTTTTCGTGGCGGCCGACCGGATTAGGCCACCATCCAAGGCCTCAAGCATGAAATCCGGCCGAGCCACTTGGGTTTTGCTGCGCAAAAAGCACGCTCTCCTGCGTGGGTGGTGGAACCGTTCAGAATAACTTCATCTGCTCACCGGCTCCGTTGTCCAGGGAAACAGGCGAATGCCCGGCGCCAAGCGCTTGGTTGAGCTGATCGATCACCCGCGCACCCATTTCTGCGGCCAAGGTATCTCCTGGCTGATGCACGAAAACATAGAACTGCTCGAGCCCCTGTTCGATCCACTGGTTGAGCCGGGGCCCCCAAGCCTGGAGACGGGTAAAATCCGTTTCATGCAGGCCATTGCCCACAAACCGCCACACCAGCCAAGGCGCGGTCAACGTCTGATGCAGCACATCTCGCCGCCCGGCCACATCGGTCAGTACCACCCCCACGCCATGCCGGTGCAGCAGCTCCGCCGCTACCCCGATGAGCTGATGCTCGACAAACCAGCCGGGGTGCCTGAACTCCACCGCCAAGGGCACCCCTTGCGGCCATTGTTGCAAAAAAGACGCAAGGTTTTCCAGGAGATAGGGACCAAAGGAATCATGTAGCTGGACGAAGCTGCACCCCAAGTTTGCCTCAAAGTGGGCAATGGCATCGACAAAGGCCGTGATCTCCTCCCGGCAGTTGACCAGTTTGCGGTAGTGAGAAATGACCTGGGGGATTTTGGGGCAAAAATGAAAACCTGCCGGGGCCATGTCCCGCCACTTCCTTACCTGCTCCGGCGAAGGGCTGCGGTAATGGGTAGAATTAAGCTCAATACAAGAAAAGGCCCGGGCATAGTGCCACAAGAAATCAGCCTGCTTGGTCCCTTTGGGATAGAGCGACCCGACCCAGTCCTTGCTGGCCCAGCGAGGCAAGCCCACGTAGGCGGCAAAGTCCGCTCTCGCCGATTGGCCGCTGAGGCCCGGCAAGTAGGCGGTGTCGGCAGGCGGCAAGGTAAAATCGACTTCGCTGATATCAAGGAGTTTTCCAAACTTCATTGGCCGGGTATTTTGCTATCCTGCATGGCATTTGAATAGGTTAGTTGGAGCCGGATTCCGCGCGTTTGCCAACGCTAAAGCCGGAAACCCGGCCTAGCAGGCGTTATCTGCCTCCCTAATGCTTCCGTCAAAAAGGATACTCATCTAACCCGCAAACCGCTGCAGGGTTTGGCTCAGGGGGTTGTTCGTAGCACTTGTACGATGCTGCCGATCACGATGGCGATGCCGAGGCCCGCCGCAATGATGAGGTTGGGTAAGACGGGGCTAGCCTGCACCCGCGCCAGCAAAATACCCACTAAGGCCCAGACGATCACCGCCCCATAAATCGAATCCCGGCGGCGTAGTACCACCCAGGTGCCCAGCAAAGCCGCCGTCGCAATCATCAGCAGCCCCCACACCCGCCGCGTAAGCGGATCGCCATTCCAGCCCAGGTCTACGAGCCAGGCGGTGGCATTGGCAATGGTGGCCACGGTGATCCAGCCGGTGTACAGGCTGAAGGGTATCAGTACCAGGATTCGCTCCTGTAGGGAAGTGGTAGGGTCGTTCAGGTCCAGGCGCAGGTAAATCATCAGCAAGCTCCCCAGCAAGACGAGCATCATGAGCAAGGCCAGTCCAGGCTGGAGGTTGAGCCAGAAAACAATCCAAAGGCTATTCGCCAGGCAGGAAAGCAGAAACCAGCCCCCGATTTTGCGCCGGAACGGCATCTCCAGGGGCTGGGCACGAAACAGGTCCCGGACTTGGTAGCCAACAAACCCGGCGAGAAACAGGTAGATGATGCCCCAGATAGCGAAGGTAATGCCCGCCGGGGTGAAAAAATTGGGGTAGAAGGCAGAAACCTCGCCTACTGTCCGGCCTGCAATCAGGCCGGTATTGGACAAGTAGTTGACCGCCAGGACAACGCCTAAGGCCAGGAGGTTTGCCAGAGCAAGGGTGCGCATAGCAAAGGGGTTGAGCAAGTAGGCTTTAAGGTCGCTATTTTTTCGCTAAGTTGCCAATTCTCTTTCTCCCCAAAGCAAAAGACCGCGGGGACAGCCACAGCCATCCACGCGGTCCTGGAAAACAGGCGCTTCTGCTTACTCGTGGGTCAGCAGGAGCTTGAAGGTACGAGCGCGGGCTTCTCCTTCTTCCTGCACCACCACCTTGATGAGATAGATCCCTGCGGCCCAGCCGGTAACCGGAATGGCAACCTGCTGCTCGCCGGGAGCAAAACCATGCCCTTGGCGGAGCATCTGTCGCCCGTCAAGGCTGAAGGCCTCGATAGCGACGGTCCCTTCGGCTTCTGCCCCAAAGTGTACCTGCACCTTGCCGCCCTCGACTACGGGGTTAGGGCGCAGGGTGATGTCCGAGAGCGCAACCGGATCTACCGGGCGGCCTTCCCGCTGCCCATTCAGCGAAGCGGTAGACCAGATGCCGCGGCCGTGGGTAGCGATGAAGACTGTGTTGTCATCCATCAGAAAGAGGTTGTCTCTTCGCACCTCCACCGTATCAAAGATGGTGGTGTCTGGGGTCACGATTTTGCGCACTTCGATGCGCTCCAGCGCACCTTCGATCACCCGAACCGAATAATCACGCACCGAGATGTCGTAAACAGGCACCGAGCCAATTTGAGGCCCCAGCTCAAGCTTGAAATCTGCCGCACCCAGGAAGGGGTTGCCAACAAGGTCTCGCAGGTTGTCCAGCACGTAAAGTCCGTCTTCGTTGCCGAGCCACAGGAAGCTGCGATCTGGCCCAGGATCGACGATAAACTCAGCCGTGTAAGCCGGGCGCAGATGAGTAAAACCAGCCGGGTCCTGCAAGGCTTTGAAGACCGGGTTGGTTTTGGCGGCCGTGGAAAACCAGATGTTAGAAAAGAAGCCCAATTGATCTCCCCCATAGCCCCCAAATGAAATGGCTACCCGTTCTGGGTCTTTGGGGTCAACGGTAATATCGGTTACCCAGCGGTCCTCCATGAAGAAGAGGTTGCTTTCGGTCAGGTCGCTGAGCTTGGTCACGTTGTCCACTGCACTGAAATTTTCCAGGTCATGGGGGCGGTCGATGCGCCACACACTGCCGCGGCTCGAGCCTACATACAAGGTGTGGTCATCGTCGCCAGAAACGGTAATGGTGGTAAAGTATTCATTTACCCCATCGACCAAGGAGTTGGTGAGGCGGTTCCACTTTACCTGCAACGCGTCGCCAAACGGATCGGTCACGACCCAGACATAGTTGCGGGAGCAGAAATAAACATAAGAAGGGGCCAGCGCCTGGATTTCCTCATCGGTGAGATCGAGGCGCTCCACAAGGCTATCGGGGACCACTTCGTCCAGGACCCAAGGCGTCTGCGCGACGGTCCCGTCGTTGAAAAGGTTGCCACCTTCGCTGTTGCTGTTTTCCCGGTCGATGATGGTGTCGGTAGCGGTATTGAGGTCTGCCACCTGGGGACTGATAGGCACCCCATAAAATTCGGTGAAGGCCTGGCCGAAGTTAAGGGAGCGCAGCAAGCCATCCTCGCTGCCGCCATCGTTGCCCTCGATGAGCAGGGATCCCGGATTAAGGACCGAGGCGCCTACCTCGCTGTAATTGACTGTAGGGCGGGGGTCGTTTTCGGAGACGGTAAAGGAACTGAACCCTTGCCGACTGGGGATGTCGCGGCTGTAGACGCCATTGTAAATGGTCCCATCGAAGGGCGTACCACTAAAGACGAAGTCATAGTTCAGCGGCTCTTCCCCCTCGACCTGTACCTTGGCAGAGGCTACGCTGTAGGACACAAAGCCTTCATAGCCTTTGCTCCGCAGGACAAAGGTCTCTCCCCGGTCCTGAGAGCGGGCGATCTGCTTGCTGGTCCCGACGTAAAGGGTTTCAGCATCATTGGGGTCAAAAAGCACATCATACATCAGACGCGGAATGTAGGCCGAAGCCAAGGGAGAAAAATGGCTGGCGGTCTGTACCCATCCCCGCGCCCGGGTGAAGGTGTACCAATTGTTGCCAGCGAGAATGAGTTCGTCGGGGTTGTCAGGAAAAACTTTCAGGACAAAAGCATCTTGTCCGTCACGTCCCAGCGGGGTAAACGTCCCGCTACCTGAAGGCGCATAGGTACGCCAGGTTTCAACGTTGTCATTGATGCCTCCATTATCCCCCCGAAAAACATTCTTCACCTCACCCACGGCATTGGTGGTCCCTACATAGACAATGCTGGGATCACTGGGCGCCACCGCAATCTCGGTTCGCTGAAAGGAGAAAATACTGGGGTTGCCCCGCAGGTCGCGGTAGAGGGGCGCGGCCCGTACCGCATCAAAAGTGGTCCCGCCATCCAGCGAGCGGTAGAGCGAGTCCCGGGCCCCAGCCTGGGTAGCCGATACCCCGGCAAAGATCACATCCTGGCCATCTGCCGAAGCGACCTCCACGTCGAAGGCCACCGCTGATTCAAACACGGGTGAGCCTTCGCAGGGAACCAAGGTAGCGAGGTTGTCATCGGAGTAATAGAGTCCTTCGAGGGAGGCCACGAAGATCCGCGTGCCTCCAGACCGCTCATAGAGGTGAATTTTCTGAATGCTGACAAATGGCCCCTTGAACTGGTCGATCTCGCTATTGCTTTCGAAGTAAGAAGCCCGGGACCAGGTGCTACCATTATCGCCGGAGACGTAGACCCCCCCGCCAGGAAGGCCGGTCAGATAGCCCTTGAAACCGGTCGCTTCATCGCGGAAGTCGTACACCCCGGTAAAGCTCAGGTCGGTGACGAAATAGGAGGGGTCAAAAGCCGTGGCGCCTGTGGCCACGTAAATGGTGTTGCCAGAGACGGCGATGGAGGTAATGTTAGGATTTTCGCCATTACTGCCATAGCTGCTCACTGGCTGCCAGGAATCCCCCTGATTGGTGGAGCGCCAGAGGCCTCCCCCTTGGGAGCCGGCCAGCAGGTTGCCATCGTTATCGAAGGCCAGGGCCCGGGTAATGTTGCCCAAGTTGTCTGGCCCCAGGTTTTCCCATAGGTTTTGGGCGGGCACATGGAGGTACCCCAACAGCATTCCCAAACCGATCAACACACGGTATACGTTTACTTGCATAAAATGTCCTTTTGAAGCTTGCCGGGTAAAGTACGTATTTTCGCTTTTACAAAACAAACGCCCCAACCTGCTCTCTCACGGGCATAAATCCCAGCTTGAAAGAAGCCGGGCTCTCTAGTCGCCAGAAAGGGAGTCGGGCAATTTGTCACCAAACATACAACCAAACCTGCCGATTCCCTCAGGTTCATTTTTAAGGCCAGGTTACACGCCTCAAAAAAAAAGCGGAACCCGGGCCTGCCGGTTTCCGCTTTGAAGGAGACTATTAGACGGTTAGATGTTTAGACGGTTAGATTTCCAGATGTTTAGATTTCCAGACGCCTGGACCTCTCGACCTCTATCCTTCTCAACCTCTCAATATCTCAACCTCTCAGTATCTCAACCTCTCCCCTACAAATGGCGCTCCGAGTGATAGCTGGAACGCACCAGCGGCCCACTTTCCACGTAGTCAAAGCCCATTTCCAGCCCCACCTGACGATAATGGTCGAACAAGTCGGGATGAATGAACTCAGACACGGGCAGGTGCATCTTGGTCGGCTGCAGGTACTGCCCGATGGTGAGCACGTCACATTTATGCTTGACCAGGTCTTCCATCAGGGTATACACCTCCTCAATGGTCTCTCCTAAGCCGACCATGAAGCCCGACTTGGTGCGACAACCCGCCTCGCTGGTACGTTTGATCTGCTCCAGGCTGCGCGCATAGCGTGCCTGTGGACGTACCCGCCGGTAGAGCCGCTCGATGGTCTCCATGTTGTGAGAAATGATCTCGGGATTCTCATCCGTCATCAACTTGAGCGTTTCCCAGCGCGCTTTTACGTCGGGAATGAGGGTCTCGAGGGTGACTCCGGGGGCGTGCTTGCGGATCAGCCGCACGGTCTCGGCCCAGAGGTTCATGCCGCTGTCTTTCTGCTCGTCACGGTTGACAGAGGTAAGGACG
>CAZIVQ010000069.1:0-9628 GCA_964542415.1 uncultured Bacteroidia bacterium
TATCCGCCACAAAATAACTGGTCACCGCCCCGCGCACGTAGTATTGGGCCGGATCGATTTCGAGTTCAAGGCGATGGTACTTCAGGTCGTACCTCGCCCGGTCGCTCCCACTCCGGGGATGGAGCCCGCGGTGCAATTGAGGCCGTTCGCCCGCCATGATTTTGCACAGCGCATCCGGGTCCGGCAGTGATTGGGCGGCGAGGAGGCTGGGAAGGAGTACGAAAAGGAAAAGAAGACGCATGGAAAGGTAGGTAATAGGACAAAGGCCAGGGTAAAAACGGCCCCCGGACGTCTATCGTGAGGCTCCCTGCAAAAGGGAGCTGGGCGATCCGCAGGATCGGTCTGAGGGATGATCGCAGCCGGATTACGCACAGGCCCGCGCCAAATCCGGAAATCCGGCTGAGCCTACGACGAGAGTTCCCTAATCCCAAATCCCCCAATCCCCAATCCCCAATCCCCCTAATTCCTCCGCTCCTGCACGTTTAGCTTGGAGTCCGGAAACCGGGTCGCCGGGTCAAAGTCGTTTTCATAATCGATCTGCCCGGAGTTACGGCCGCCGTTGCGGGCATCGAGCTGGGCGCGCCAACGGGGGTTGCTGATTTCGCCATACTTGGTCGAATGCAGCAACGGATATTCATTGGTCGCCAGGTCGGGATCGTAAAAGATGAAAATCACGTTGGTCTGCGAACCCAGGCGGTTGTAGCGCCAGATCTCGTAGGGCATCAAACCACTCTCGTGGGGATAGCGCTCCACGTCATTGGGGATGCCATATTGCAGAAAAGCCCGCCCCCGATCGGTCTGCCAGCCCGCTTTGAAGGAGGATTTGAACTGCTGATTGATGTAATCCAGGGCCGCAAGGTGACCGTTCCAAAGCGCCACCACCTTCTGCGAAGGGTTGCGGCGGCGCTTATCGAAGAAACTGTAAAGGTAATTCCGCTTCTGATCCAGCGTGTTGAGCACCTTCACAAAATTACGCTCCTGCTCCGTGCTGATGGGGCCGAGGGTGGCGAGGTAATAATCCAGCTCTTCGGCTTCGTATTCGCCAAAAAGATCCCCCTCCGCCACATTGGCTGCCAGGCGATCGAATTCGATTTCCAACCGTGAATTGTAGACATAAAACTTTTTGCGATAGGTCTGCAACGGCTGGTTGCGGTTATTGACCAGGTCGATCTGTAGGTAATAGGTATTCGACTTCAGCTTGCTGATGTCAAATTGACCTTTGAACACCCGGAAGCGGCCCGTGGTCTTGGCCTGCGGCAACTCATAGGCCCAGATGCGGTTGCCCCCCTGCCAGATGGTAGCAATGAGGGTGAAGGTCTTGTCGGAAAGCAGCTGGTCAGAATGATATATTTCCTGGTAGAATGCCATGGAATCAGCGTTGATGAAGGCATCATTGGTCACCAGCGGAATGAGGTCATCCCGGGTAGGGGTGCGGCCTTCCCGGCGGGCTTTCTTGAGGTTTTCTTCCGCGATCCATTTGATGTCGGAGAATTTAAAATCGGTTTCGCCCTGCGCTTCGACAATGAACTCATTGACGGCCATGGTGCGGCTTTCATACTCGGTATAGTTGTCGCGGGCAATGGCCTGCAAGCGGTACTTGCCGGGCTGGAGGTCGATTTTCTGCATGTAAAACAAGCTTTGCCGCAGCGACTCCAAGGTCGTATCTTCCGGACGCAAGTCTGGCGCCCAAGAGAGGGTGATGTTCGAACCGGCGATGGTATCGACCCCTTCCCCTTGTATCTCTTTTTCCAGCAGCCAGCTGATGTTGACAGAACACTGAAACTTCAAGCTGTCAGCGTCCTTCTTGTGCTGGATCGAGGTGCCATCAATGGCGAAATAGATCTCAGCGATGGCCTTGCCGTCGGAGATATCCTGAAACCGGCAGATGTCCAGGAAAAAATTTACGTTGCGACTTTGCGCGCCCCCTATCAAGGGCAGCATTCCTCCCAATATCAACAACAGCAGCAGTTTTTTCATAAGCTCAAAATTTTACGGAAAGGGCCTGTAAACCGCGAAAATGCAGGTCTAGCCTCCCTCTCCATACCATCAACTCCTCTTTACCTTAGCCCTCCAATCTACTGAAAATCAAGCGCAAAGTTACCCTTCTTGCCGAAAATTGCCAAGGGCTCAGCCAGAAGTAAGCCGCAGACAAAAGCCCGGCCTTGACTCTTGCGCCATAATTGCCATTTTTGTTGCTGCCTATGGATAAGTCCCCCCCTGTCGCCGCCGTTTTTCCTCTTTGCTATTTCCCTCCGGTCCCTTGGTGGGCGGCAGCCCTGCGCGAGTCTCATATCTGGCTAGAAGCGGCCCAGCATTTTCGTAAGCAGCAGTACACCAACCGCATGCAGGTCAAAGTTTCGAATCAGGTGCTGCCCCTGAGCATCCCCATCGAACGCCGGGGAGCGAAAGTACCCATCCGGGACAAAAAAATCTCCTATGCCGAAGACTGGCCCCGGCAGCATTGGCGCACCCTCTGCTCCGCCTATGGCGCCTCGCCTTACTTCGAGTTCTATCGGGACGAATTGCAAGCCCTCTACGAAAAACGGCCCGTTTTTCTGCTAGACCTGCTGCTCCCCGCGCTGCATTGGCAACAAAAAACCCTCGGCCTCTCCCTGGAATGGGAGCTGACGAGGGCGTATCGGGGACCAGCGACCTACGGGCGCGACTACCGCACTGCTTTTGATCCGGGATTGGCCAAACTGCCCCCTTGGTTCAGGGAGCAGGCTTATCCTCAGGTCTTTGGAGAATTCGTCGCCGGCCTGTCGATCTTGGATTTGCTTTGCAATGAAGGCCCCAACAGCAAGCTAATTTTATCCCGTAGCTTCCGCGCTGATTGGGCCTCCTGAGGCAAGTTTATTCTTCCTCAAATGTGCTCAGGATCGTGTTTACCACCTCGACGATGCAGTTGTGCTTCAAGAAGTAGTAAGAATGCTTGCCTTGGCGGCGGGAGTCGAATACGTCTTTTTCTTTCAGGATACTTAGGTGCTGGGAAGCCACGGCTTGCTCCAGGCCCAGGGTCATGTAGATCTGGGTTACGTTCATGCGTCGCCCGTCTTTCAACAGGTCGATCATGGCCAAACGCGCCGGGTGCGCAATGGCCTTAAGGCTACCAGAAATTCGTTCGAGCAGCTCTCGGTCCAGGGTGTTGGTTGTGGTGGTCTGCATAAGAATGGTGTAAAGAAATCAGCGGGAAGAAGTTGAACAAAAAATTTTGTTCAACTACCCCCCGCCATTTGTGTTGCAGTATATTACACGTTATATAAACAAAATACAAGCTTTGTTTATAGGCCAACTACGTAATTACAAGTAAATGAACCCATTAGCAAAAATATATAGTCAATTTTTTTCATGAACTTTATTTCCTTCCCTGCTATGCCAGGAAAATGGGGGTCCACTCAGTCGCATTTTTCACAAGGAGAACCGTTTGTCTAAGCCTGGTCATCCATCGGATTTTCTACCGGTTGCCGGGGCTACGGCTAAACCATAACTTTTGGCGCATACAGGTGTTAGGAATGCAAAAATGTGCCTGTCTCCGACTGCACGATTCTTTTTACCTTTGTTAACCAACCTGCTACTGAGCTTGCATGAAAAATATTCGCATAGATTCCATCGAAGCTGCCCTTGAAGACATCAAGGCGGGCAAGATGGTCATTGTGGTCGATGATGAAGACCGGGAAAACGAAGGGGACTTTGTCATTCCGGCGCGTTTTGCCAGCCCTGAAGTGATCAACTTTATGGCCACCCATGGCCGCGGGCTGATCTGTGTGCCCTTGGAAGAGGCCCGCTGCGAAACCCTGGAGCTGGACTTGATGGTGGGCAAGAATACCGAGCAGTACAAAACGGCCTTCACCGTCTCGGTCGATTACCGGCCGGGGACCACCACGGGCATCTCGGCGGCTGACCGGGCCCGCACCATCCAGGCCCTGATCGACCCCGCCACCCAGCCCGAGCAGTTTAACCGCCCAGGCCACATCTTTCCCCTCAAAGCCAAAACCGGGGGCGTCTTGCGCCGGGCCGGCCATACCGAAGCCGGCATCGACCTCGCCCGCATGGCTGGCTTCGAGCCTGCCGCCGTGATCGTCGAGATCATGAATGCCGACGGCAGCATGGCCCGCCTGCCCGACTTGCGCCAAGTAGCCGATCGCTTCGACCTCAAGCTCATCACCATCGAAGACCTGATCGACTACCGCCTCAAACATGAGACCCTGATCCAAAAAGAAATCACGGTCGAAATGCCCACCGAGCACGGCATTTTCCAAATGACGGCCTACCGCCAACTTACCACCGGCGACCTTCACCTCGCCATGGTCAAGGGCGAATGGGACAACAACGAGCCCATCCTCGTGCGGGTGCATTCTTCCTGCGTCACCGGCGACATCTTCGGCTCCTGCCGCTGCGACTGCGGCCCACAACTCGAGCGCGCCCTCGAAATGGTCGAGCAGGAAGGCAAGGGCGTGGTCCTCTACATGAAGCAAGAAGGCCGGGGCATCGGCCTGCTCAACAAGCTCAAAGCCTACAAGCTCCAGGAGGCCGGCCTCGACACCGTCGAAGCCAACCTCCAACTCGGCTTCAAGATGGACGAGCGCGACTACGGCGTGGGAGCCCAAATCCTCCGGGACATTGGCGTGCGCAAGATGCGCCTCATGACCAACAACCCCACCAAACGCGCCGGTCTCATCGGCTACGGCCTCGAAATCGTGGAAAACGTCTCCATCGAAATCCCCCCCAACAAGTACAACCAGCGCTACCTCATGACCAAAAAGCTCAAGATGGGCCACAACATCTTGTCTGAGGCTCTGGCTGATGCGGATGAGTGAAGTTGAGAGGTTGAGATCTTGAGATGGATAGATGTTGAGATGGATAGAGCATGACGACCCTGTCAGCGTTCCTAAAACGCTGACAGGGTTAAAGGCAATGCCCCTGCCCTGGAAAAAATCGAAGGCTCAGCCGAATTTCCGTAATCCAGCCTCGACCGGAGCAGGCTGGTCATCAGTAGCGAGAAATTACTTCAGCCTTGCGCCCCTGGCACAAAAACCGCTCTTTTGCGGCATGGCCGATGCCTCCTCTCCCCTCCGAACCTACGGGCTCCTGCTCGCGGCGACGCTGCTGCTAAGTGGCGGGTGGCTGCTATCAGCTCTGCCTGTCACCGCCGGTCAGCTCCCCTACCCCCTCGACGACAGCTACATCCACCTAGCCATCGCCAAGCAGTTGGCGGCGCATGGCCAATGGAGCCTCACGGCCAGCCGCTTCGAATTTGCCTCCTCCGCTCCGCTCTATACCCTGCTGCTGGCGGGCCTCAGCTGGCTCAGCGCGCCCTGGGCCTGGTGGCCGCTGCTGGTCAACTACCTGGCCGTGCCCGGCTTGCTGCTCACGGCCCGCGCCCTATACCGCGAAGCCGGCGGCCCAGCTGGCTGGGAGCTGCCGTCGCTGCTGCTGTTTGTGTTGCTCGCGCCGCTCCCCCTCCTGCTGCTCACCGGCATGGAGCACAGCCTCCACCTTTGGGCGACGCTGGCCGGGCTGCTCAGCTTCCTGCGCTACCAGCGACAGGCTACGCCCCGGCAATTGGCCTGGCTCCTCTTTTTTATCGGCCTGAGTCCTGACCTGCGCTACGAAGGGCTGTTTCTGGCAGCGGTAGCAGGCAGCATCTTACTTGGGCAAAAAAAATGGCTATCTGGCCTGCTCACCTGGCTGGCAGCTTGGGTACAGCCGCTGGCCTTTGGCCTGTATTCCCTCAGCCAGGGCGGTCCTTTCCTACCCCAATCGGTGCTGGCCAAACGGGTGCAAAGCAGTCCGGACAGCAGTTGGCTAGAAAGCCTGGGACAACAGCTGGGCCATCTCTTCGCCAACCTGATCGACGGCTCGGCCTTTATGCTGGCGCTGCTGGCGGCGGCGGGTTGGGTGGTTTGGAAAAAAGGGAAAAATACGCCCCTCCCCTTGCGGCTCACCTGGCTGGCCTGGGGCGGGGCCTTTGGTCTGCACCTGCTCCTGGCCCAGGTAGGAGGCTTCCGCTACGAAGCCTACCTCATCGGTAGCGGGCTGCTGCTCTTTTTGCCGGGTTGGTTGGCATTGGCTCAGGAAAAAAAAGCCGTCTGGCTGCTGCTGGCCCTCAGCCTGCCGCTCTGGCTGCGGCTGGGCTTCTTTGGCTGGCATTATCCCGATGCCTGCCGCAACATCTACCAGCAGCAGCGGCAAATGGCCGCTTTTCTGCAGCGCCATTACCCCACCGCCAGCGTGGCGGTCAACGACATCGGAGCGGTGAGCTACTACAACGACCTGCGGCTCACCGACCTGCTCGGCTTGAGCGACCGGCGGGTGCAGCGGGCCCGTCAGGCGGGTGCTTTTGACCAGGGCTTTGTCACGGGCCTGGCAGCAGCACGCAACATTGAGCTGGCTGTGGTCCACGACGAGTGGGTGGGATCCGTGCTACCCGCCCATTGGGTGCGGGTAGCGAGCTGGACCATTCCCGACAATTTCATCTGCGCCTTTGCGCGGGTCAGCTGGTACGCGGCCCGGCCCGAACAAGCCGGGGAACTCCGACGCCAGCTCCAAATCTTTGAAAAAACCTTGCCTGCCGGGGTGCAGGTGTTGTATTTTCCTCCCTCAATGCCTCGCCTATGAAGTCCCCCTTTTGGCTGTTGCTCGCCGGATGCCTGGGGCTGTATGCCTCCGCCTGTACCTCCTCTCCCTGTGTGGATACCGCGCCGGTGGACCTGTTGGCAGCGCCCTTGCGGAGCCAGCAATCACCCGCCTGGGTACAAGCCGTGGCCGATTCGCTGGGCTGGCCGCTGGTGGAACAGCAAGGGGGCAGCGTGTACCAGCAATTGGGCTATGCCCCCGTCAGCCATCTGGACGTAAGCGGTCGGCTGGAGCTGGCGTTTTTTCAGGAGAAATTATTCGAAGCGCGCTTCATTCCCGAAGATGCCGCCGCCTACGGCCCCCGCATCGACAGCCTGATCCGGCGGGAGCTGCCCCGTAGTGGCCGCGACCTCGAGTTCACCAAAATCCGCGAACAGGACGGCCGTCGCTACGCGCTTTGGCGGAGCCGCTGCCTGCATGCCGCTTACCAAGAATGGGTGGCGGAGCTGGCGCAATAAGGGTTTTAGGTCAAGGGTATAGGGGGTAAGGAAATAAGGGGTAAGGCTGGGCTGAATCACTTGTTGCTGATGGTTATTTTTTTACCACCGAAGACAAGGATCATGGATTTCGGAAAAACCGGGAGGAGTTTCACAAAGAACACAGAGTTTTTTTAACGCCAAGTTCGCAGATCCCTAGATGCCGGTGAAACCGGTAGGTTTCGCAAATCTGAGATCCCCCGGTGTACCGGGGGAGGGCGCGGAGCTTCGACCTTGCAGGTCTCAGCTCGCTTGTCGCTCATCGCCACATCGCTTGTCGCCCCTCGCCCCCTTATTTCCTACTTCCCTACCCCGCTCTCCCCCACCACCTGCTGCTGCCACTTCCAGGCGGAGGCCATCATGTCGTGGATGTCGCGCTGGGCGACCCAGCCGAGGCGGTCCTTGGCTTTCTGGCTGTTGGAGTAGATGGCGGCGACGTCGCCGGAGCGGCGGCGGCCGATCTGGTAGTTGAGCTGGAGGCCGGCGACCTGCTCGAAGGCCTTGATCGCTTCCAGGACGGTGACGCCGTTACCGGTGCCGAGGTTGAATATCTCGTAGCGGTCGTCGTTGCGGCTGGCGGTGAGGTAGTCGAGGGCCTTGAGGTGGGCGTCGGCGATGTCGGTGACGTGGATGTAGTCGCGCACGCAGGAGCCGTCGCGGGTGTCGTAGTCGTCGCCGAAGACGGTCATCTGCGGAATAATCCCCGCCGCGGTTTGGGTGATCACCGGCACCAGGTTGCTGGGTTTGTTGATGGGGTCTTCGCCGTTGAGGCCGGAGACGTGGGCCCCCACGGGGTTGAAGTAGCGCAGGGAAATGGCGCTGACGTGCTCGCTGACGCGGAGAAAGTCCCGGATGATGCGCTCGCCCACGAGCTTGGTGTGGGCGTAGGGAGATTCGGTCTCAGACAGAGGCGTCTCCTCGGTCACCGGCAGGTCGGCGATGTTGCCGTAGAGGGAGCAAGAGGAGGAGAAGATGAAATGCTTCACCTCAAACTCCTCGCAGCAGCGCAGGACGTTGACGAGGGACTCGAAGTTGTTGTGGTAATAGCGCAAGGGCTGCTCAACGGATTCGCCCACGGCCTTGAGGGCGGCGAAGTGGATGATCCCGGCGATGTCGGGGTGCTGGGCGAAGACAGCGCGCAGGGCGGGCAGGTTACAGGCGTCGACGGCATGGTTTTCCATGCGCTTGCCGGTGATCTGCTCGATGCGGTCGATCACCTTGGCGGAGCTGTTGACGAGGTTGTCGACGGAGATGACTTCGAAGCGGTCCTGGCTGAGCATTTCGATGGCGGCGTGGGAGCCGATGTAGCCGCAGCCGCCGGTGATGAGGATTTTTTGCATGTCGGGATGGAGTATCGAGTATAGAGTAGGGAGTATGGAGTATGGAAGGTGCATTGTTTCTGGACAGGGCTTCCGGCCGGTTTTTTGGGGCAAGCATTGGGCCAAAGATAGGAAGGGGAGATGAGAGATGAGAAAAAAGAGATGAGAGATGAGAGATGAGAGATGAGAAAAAAGAGATGAGAAAAAAGAGATGAGAGATGAGAGATGAGACGGGCTTTGAGAAGACCGCAGGTTATGGTCTCTTGGACTCGATTCCTACTTCCCCCCTTGCCTGGAGCAGTGCTCCTTCCCTTTTTTACTTCTTGCCCATTCTCCCAACTCCCCAACTCCCCAAATTAACTCCCCCTTTCCCCCTTGCCCGTCCCGCCTTCCCGTTGTATCTTTGCGGTCTGCCAAACTGCCCATTGCATGGACACCCCTTCCCTCAGCCAGATCGTAGAGGCCCTCATTTTTGCCGCCGACCAGCCCCTCAAGCCGGGCTTGATCCAGGGCATTTTGCGGGGGGAGGCGGGCACTGGTGGCGGGGACGAGGGGCAAGCGCCGGATGGTGGGCCTATCATTGAGGTGGAGGAGGCGGATCTGGAGGCGGTGCTAGCCGAATTGGTGGAAAAATACCAGGACGACCGCTACCCGTTTGAAATTCGCTTGATCGACAAGGGCTATCAGTTTTTTTCCAAGCGGGCGTTTTATCCGTTTCTCAAGCGCGCTACCCTGGACAAGCACCAGAAGCGCCTGAGCCGGGCGGCCCTGGAGACCCTTTCGATCGTGGCTTACCGGCAGCCGATCACCAAGTCGGAGCTGGAGTTTATCCGCGGGGTGAACTGTGACTATGCGGTGCAAAAACTGCTCGACAAGAAGCTGGTGAGCATCCAGGGCCGGGCCGATGCCCCGGGCCGCCCCCTGCTCTACGGCACCAGCCCGTTTTTTATGCAATATTTCGGCATCAACGAACTGACGGACCTGCCGAAGCTCAAAGAATTCGAAGCACTGGCCGAAGACCACCTGGATGAATTTCGCCAGCGCCAGGCCGATAAACAACAGAACCAAGATGGGAAAGCAGCCGAACAAGCCGGGGAAAAACCAGCGGAAAAAGATCCAGCGTCGCAAGGAGCTGTCGGAGAAGCAGCCGTGGGTATGGCGGAGTGGCGCGGACAAGATCTGAGCGTAGTACGTAAG
>CAZIVQ010000070.1:0-9619 GCA_964542415.1 uncultured Bacteroidia bacterium
GGCAAAATTTGAGTTTGTAAAGATAGATAAAAGCCATTAACTCCCCAAGGCTTGATCAAAAAAATTCTACTCTCAGCAGGCTATTCCGCAAACTGCCACAAGGCCCCCCCTTCGCCAGCCACCCATCCCCGGCCTTCTCGCCAGGCGTAGACCGCATTGAGGGCGTCAGAAAAAGGCGTTTCCAGCCGCTGCCACTGCGCCCCTCCATCCGTGGTTTTGGCCAGCAAGCCCTCGTCACCCACCGCATAGCCAGTGGTCGCATCTACAAAATAAAGCTCGCGAAACGCCATTTCAGGCTTTCCCCAGACATTGCCACGACGCAGCACCCGCCAGCTTTGGGCCCCGTCGTAGGTCACGAGCAGGCGGCCGTTGCGCCCGCCCACGTAGCCGGTATCCCGGGAAGGGAAGTGCATGGCCGCGAAAAAATCTCCACTTGCCGGGCTTAGCGTCCAGCTTTGTCCCCCGTCCTGACTCCGTAACACCCCCCCGTAGCCACTGGCATACCCGCGCCGCTCGTCGAGAAACTGTACCTGCCGCAGTTCGTAGCGCGGGGTATCGACCAACGTCCAGCTACGACCAAAATCACTGGAGCGCACCAGCAAGCCTTGACTGTAGCCGTTGCCGCCCACCGCTACGATCAGGCTGTCGTTGAGCAAGGCCACCGACCGCAACGGCACCCGCAAGCGTATGGGCAGGGGCAGGGAGTCCAGTCGCCAGGTCGTGCCGCCGTTTTCTGTGGTCAGAAAATAGCCATCCATGCTGCCCGCCACCCCTCGCTGCGCGTCCAGGGCATCCAAATCGAAGATGGCCTTCTCCAAAAAAGTATCGACCAATTGCTGCCGCCAACTTTGCCCGCCGTCATCGGTGCGCATGAGGCGGTTTTCGTCGAACCGCAAGCCCCCACCCAGCCAGCCCGTGCTGCTGTCCACCCAATGCAAGGTGTAGAGTTCGTGGGGGGTGTCCAGGTCTACCTTGGTTCCAGCCAGCGGTTGGGGAGGCTGGCAGGCCAGGCCGCAGCCAAGCAGGCAGAGGAAGATAAGGAACGCTACCAAAATAACTCTATCCATCTTGCTTGATCTTCCCGACGAGCCGGGATCCCAGATTCGCACCAAATCTCCCGACGGGCCGGAACACATCTGCGCAATCTGGGATGATTTATTTCGTCACTGCTCCTAAGCCGGACGCATCCACAAAAAAATTACCCTGCCAAAACTATGCGTGTTGGCAGGGTAAGTCCAAACAAAAGTTCTTCTCTTTATTGCTCGCTGGACTTTTCAGCCAAGGGGTCATCTACTTTGGCTCTGTCTTCCTCCAGCACAAACTTCAAAGAGGCCGAGTTCATGCAATAACGCAGCCCGGTAGGCTTGGGGCCATCGGAAAAGACGTGGCCCAGGTGGGCATCGCAGCGGGCGCAAAGGGCCTCCGTTCGAACCATGCCTAGGCTGCGGTCCTCGTCGGAAATCACGTAGTCTTCCCGGTAGGGGGCATAAAAGCTGGGCCAGCCCGTGCCCGAGCGAAACTTGGTTTCGGATTCGAAAAGGGCCAAATCGCAGCAGGCACAAACGTAGAGGCCCTTCTCTTTATGGTTCCAGTATTCGCCGGTGAACGCACGCTCGGTACCCGCTTTGCGGGTGATCTGAAACGCTTCGGGGGAAAGCTGTTCGCGCCATTCGGCTTCGGTCTTGTGGATTTTTTCGATCATAGCAGAAGAATCGTTCGTCTTATGATTAGCAGACGAAGTTTTTTGTTGAGGGGTTTGCGCACAGGCGACAAATAGGCCGATAAAGGCAAACCAAACAATAGTGAGAATCGGAGCAGATTTCATGGTTAGTAGAACTGAGAAGGAACCCTTAGGTTTGGTTATCATAGGAAAATCCAAGGAGAGCGGTCGGCAAACAGACAGGAGGCTGTAGCCCAATTTTTCGAAAAACAAATTTCTTCTTCGGACAGTCTTAATGAGCCAAACTCAGTTTATCCAGGTGAAAAGGATCACTTCACCTACGAATTCTCTCATTTTCCAGATCATTCACCTATGGTTTCACTCGAAAAAAAGAAGATCGTCGTGGCGGTGACAGGCGCCAGTGGCAGCCTTTACGCCAAACGCCTACTCGACCAGCTGGCCCATTTTGAGGCGGTCGAAGTGGGGGTGGTCTTGTCAAAGAATGCCCCGGACGTCTGGGAACAGGAGATTGGGGAACCCATGGACCTATCCTTCCCGGTCTACGACCGGAACGACTATCGGGCCCCCTTCGCTTCGGGCTCGGCCCGCTACCAGCACATGGTGATCGTGCCCTGCTCCATGGGCACCTTGGGGCGCATCGCGGCAGGCTTTTCTGACGATCTGATCACCCGCGCCGCTGACGTCATCCTCAAAGAGCGGCGACAGCTCATCTGCATGGTGCGCGATACCCCCCTCAACCTGATTCATATCGACAACATGCGCACCGTGACCCTGGCCGGGGGAATTATGCTACCGGCCATTCCGTCCTTCTATTCCCGGCCCCAAACCATCGAAGAGGTGGTCGATACCGTCACCCACCGCATCCTTGATCAACTGGGCCTCGATGCCAGGGGCTACCGCTGGGGGGAAGAATAAAAAAAGGCCATTCGCCAGGAAGGCAAATGACCTTATGACTTTCAGAAAGGCTTGACTGATTATTGAATAACGATCCGTTTGATGCTCTGTTGTTGCTCGGTGTTGACCTGGAGGAAATAAACTCCTTTGGGTACATTTCCGAGGGAGAAATCAATCGTTTCGCCTGCATTTACCTGCTTGTTGGCCATGGTCTGACCGATCAGGTTGACCACTTTCACCTCATAAGTAGCGCCCCATTCACCATTGACCTCCACAGTGAAGACGCCGTTAGAGGGGTTGGGGTACACCCGGGTTTCGATTTCCCAGGCATCATCGAATCCTTTTACCGGCTCGATCGGCTGGGCGCCCATCAGGGAGAGGGAGAAAAGCAGAGGGCAAAGAATAGTAAAGAGTAAAGATTTTGCACGCATATACTCGGGTGGTTTAGTCTCAATATACCCAAGACTATGCCAGAAGGTTTCTGGCCGCGTGTGTTTTCCGAATATTCGTGCAACATTTGCCATTAACCGTGCTGCCTCCCGGCATTTCCCCTTCTTTCATGGAGCAGTGCTGCTTCCCTTCTTCTCTTAAAGTTTCGTTTCTTCTTCCTAAACTTCTCCCTACCCATGAACAAAAAAGCCTTGGTTTTTGGGGGCAGTGGCCTGGTGGGCCAGCAGCTGCTGCAGGCGCTCGAAGCCAGCAGTGACTTCACCTCTTTCGCCGTTTTTGGCCGCCGCGACCTGCCCGGGCTATCCGCCAAAGCCCAACAGCACCGCATCGACTTCAGCCAACCCGAAAGCTACCGGGCCTTGCTCCAGGGCGAGGTGGTATTTTGCTGCCTCGGCACCACCATGAAAGCCGCCGGTTCGAAAGCGGCTTTCCGGCAGGTAGATTACACCTACCCCCTTGATATCGGGCAAATGGCCCGGGAAGCGGGCATCGGGCAGTTCATTGTGGTCTCGGCTGCCGGAGCCGATCCCCGGTCTCTTTTCTTCTACAGCCAGGTAAAAGGCGAAATGGAGCAGGCCCTCGAAGCGCTGAAATTTCCCCAATTGGCCATGCTACAACCCTCGCTGCTGCTAGGCGAGCGCCAGGAAAGCCGCTTGGGCGAAGGCATTGCCCAGCGCGTGATGCCTTGGATAGCGCCGGCCTTCATCGGCCCCCTGCGGGACTACCGCCCCATTGAGGCCCGCACCGTGGCCTTGGCCATGCTCGCCCTGGCCCGCCAACCCCAAAAAAGCGGCCGCTTTGGAACGGCCGCTTTGGAGGAGTTAGGAAGTGAGGGCGAAGCTTGAAGCCCGGAGGGCAGCTGCTCTTGAAACTGACCAGAGCCGGATTACGCCTCGGTCCGCCGCTAAACCCGGAAATCCAGCCCAGCAGCGCCTATTTTGCTCTCCTAAACTGAAGGTTGAGTCGGAATGGCGTTGAGGTGAGTGACCACCCGCTGCGGGAAAGGAATCTCGATCCCGGCTTCGTCGAAGGCCAGCTTCACTTTTTCGGTGATGCGAAATTGGACCGGCCAGTAGTCAGCGGTAACGGCAAAAGGGCGGACCGCAAGGTTGACCGAGCTGTCCGCCAATTCGATCACGTTGACCGAGGGAGCCGGGTCTTTCAGGACTTTTTCCTCTTCCTGCAAGATGCGCATGACAATCTCTTTGGCCTGCTTGAGGTTGGCATTGTAGCTGATGCCGATGACCATGTCTACCCGTAGGTAGCCGATGGTGCTAAGGTTGGTGATATTGTCCCCCGCGAGGGGTCCATTAGGTACAATGACAGTCCTGGAATCGAGGGTTCTGAGGGTGGTAACAAAGAGGTTTACCCCGGTTACGTGCCCCAAGAATCCCTGGGCGTCGATGAGGTCATGGACCCGAAAAGGTTTGAAAATCAGGATAAGCACCCCGCCGGCAAAGTTGCCCAGGCTGCCTTGCAGGGCGAGGCCCACGGCCAGGCCAGCCGCGCCGAGCAGGGCCACAAAGGAGGTGGTCTCTACCCCGACCATGCTGGCCGCACTGATGATCACCAGGGCCTTGATCAGCAGGTTGACGATGTCGGTAAAGAAGGTTTGCAATGCTGGCTCCATCTGGCCCTTAGCCAAGCCTTTGTTCATTACCTTTTTGAGTCGGCCGGCGATCCAGAAACCAGCAATCAGAACCACCAGAGCCAGTAAAAACCTGGGGGCGTACTCCAGGATCAATTCTCCCGCTTTGGTAGCATAATTGGTTAAATCTACATCCATGAGAAAAAAGAGTTAAGGGTAAATGAGTGAAAAAACGGGAGTGACCTGGGCGTCCCTCCCTGTCAGAAAAAAGCTAGCACCCGATTTGAGACGCGTTAGGGGCCTTGAGTCACTCTACTAGTTCGAATGTACGTATATTTGTCGGCTGACCAACCCAGAAACCTATGTCTTCTTCCCTTTATTTCTGGCGGCGTGATCAGGTAGGGGCCCGCCCGGCGACAGTGGCCCTGGAGGGGTTTTTTGCTGCCAAACATGCAGGTTCTCCCCAAACCTGGACCTAGGCCCGCACCGAGTTGCAGGCGCAGCAGCAGCTCCAACAAGCAGGGCTGCCCGCTGAACTCGCCGCCCGGCTGGATACCAGGCCCGGTTACTGGGTGCTGGAAGCCTCTGCCGCCAGGCCCGAAGTGGTTACTTTGCTTGCGCGCTGGTTACAACCCCTGCTCCGGGTGCGGCTCCAGCCGGCCTGACTTCGTTTATTCTTCCCTAATTCTCCCCATGAACCCCTCCTACCAACTCCCCGCCCAAACCCGCATCGGACATGTACACCTCAAGGTGGCCAACCTCCAGCGGGCCCTCGATTTCTACTGTGGCTTGCTCGGCTTCGAATTGATGCAACGCATGGGCCAGCAGGCGGCTTTTATTTCCGCCGGTGGCTACCACCATCATATCGGGTTGAATACCTGGATGACTAAAGACTCCCCTCCAGCCCCCAAACAGCACCCGGGTCTGTTTCACACGGCCATTCTCTACCCTACCCGCAAGGACTTGGCGGCCATTTTTGTCCGGTTGCGGGAGGCGGGTTATCCACTTACTGGGGCAGCAGACCACGGGGTGTCCGAAGCCCTTTACCTCGATGACCCTGATGGCAATGGCGTGGAGCTTTACTGGGACCGGCCCCGGGAGGATTGGCCTTCGGGTCCAGCTGGTCGCCTGGAGATGTTTACCCGCCCGCTGGACCAGGAAAGCTTGTTGGCGGAGCTAACAGGCTGATCAGCCGGAGCGGAAGGAGAGGGTGAGTTTGGCGGCGAAGTTGTCCTGCCAGCGCGGCAGCTGGTAGGGGCCGTAGCGGTAGAATACCCCTGCCCCGAGGCCCAGATAGAGGACATTGAGGTAGCGGATGCGGAGCAGGTGCTGCAATTGCAATCCACTCTCGTAGTAGCCTTGGTTCAGGCGCTGAAAAGCGATGCCTTGATGAGCTTCAGGTTCCCGGAGGTCCCCCCAAGCCAGGCCTTGGGTCAGAATTGGCTCAGGCCGCGACCACTTGCTTCGCCAGAGGATAGGTCCGAGGTTTTGCTCCCAGAGCAGATGGACATAGCGGTCGGAGAGAAATTCGTAGAGGCGCATGGTCTGGAAGGTCATCGGCACCATGAGCCAGAGGTCGGTACGACCCGGATGGGAAGCGCTGCCGTGAAACAATTGCATCAGTGGGGTACCTTCCGAGACCCAGCCCGCCCGCAGCTGCCAGGTAGACCGCCCGAGCCAAGTGGTGGAGATGCTTTGTTCAGCCTGAAATTCGAGGCGATGAAACCCAAAGTCTCCCCCAGCCACTCCATGCAGGCCGGTCTTGTAGTGCAAAGAGAGCACCGGCCAATGGGTAGGCACCACCACATTCTGTCCCAAAGATTGGATCAATTCTTCGCCAAAAGCATATCGCAGGCCCAATTGGAGGGTGGTAAAGCTGAAGGTTCTGTCCGGGATTTCGCCGGTTTGGGTCAAAAAACGGTAACCATAAGTAGGGGTGTAGGCTTCGTGGTCGAAGCGCAGGCTGGTCTCCCAATAGCGGGCCGGCCGCAGGCCTAGCGAGAGGCCAAACCGCTGCAAGCTGTCCATGCGCTGGGCGAAGTAGGTGCGCAGGTTGGTCAGCCCAGCGGCCGCATCGAACCCAGATTGGCCGGGTTCTCTCACATCTTGCTGAAAATCGAGTTTGAAGACAAAGTCTCTTTCTGGCGACAGCAAGAGGCTAAGGTCGCCGCCGTACTTCCAGCTGCGGTCCCGGAAGCCATAGGCCCCGTAAGCGCCCAGGGAAAGCCAGGGGAGCAGGCGCTCGTTGGTACGCAAGCCCAGGCCGAGGCGGCTGCCTTCGTACTCATTGAAGCGGTAGATTTCGTCGACCCTGAGGTCAAAGTCCCCCAGGCCCAAGCGGTTGTCGGCGAGTTTCTCGGTCTGTCGCAGGATGGCATCGAAGCGGTAGCGCTGCCCAAGGCTGTCGATCACCTGGTAGGTGGTCTGCTCGCGGAGGTCCAGGGCTTGGGGGCGCAGGCCCGCCCAGTAGCTGCTGTCACGCTGGGTCGCCAGCGGATCGATGCGCAGGGACTGGATGGAAAAGTCTTTTTTTTCCCGCCCTTCCCCAAGCTGGATCTTGCGCAGGGTGGAGCGACCATTCATTTTCATACCAAAATCTGGCGAAGGATAATTTTCCAGCAACAGCTCTACCCGCAGCTCTTCTGGAAACCACTGCTTCCGGTCGATGAGGGTGTAGGCTTGCTCGATGCGGATGTGAACCAGGCCCGGGTGGGCGGGCTCGGCCCTGACATTTTGTACCGCGTAGCCAAAGGAATGCAGGTACAGCTGCCCTTGCAGGGCTTCGAAGCGGGTATTTTTCTTGGGGGCAAAAGAAATGACAAAGACCGTGTCCTTCCCCCGAAAGCGGGTTTCGCGCAGCCGAAAGTCGTAGCGTGCCAAGCTGCCCGGGCTGATCGGGTTGACGAACTCCCGGTCGAGCAGGGAAATGACGGGGTCGTAGAAGGAGAAGGGCTGGTACTGGGTGGCCAAGGCGGTGAAGGAGGGATTTTCAAAGCCCGACACCCGGGAGGCAATCACCGTTTCCTCGTCGCGGCGAGAATCGAGGAAGCGACGCTCGGCCACGGACTCGATGAGCAGGACGTGCTGCTGCTCGCTCAACTTTTGGATGCGCTGCTGCTCGGCAGTGAGGGAATCCTGCCCCAGAAAAAGGTGGTAGTCAAAGGAAAATTTATTGTAAATCTGGTAGAAAAAAGGCCCCTGCTTTTCGGGATGGTGCCGGTCTCGGTTGGCGATAGCGAGGCGCATAAGGCGCAAGGCAGGGTTGTAGCGGGTCTCAATGCGGACTTCCTCCACGGCCAGTTCGCGGGGGGCCAAGCGCAGCTCGATCGGGGCCGAGGGATCGGGCAGGGAGTCGAGACGCAGGCGGTAAGGGGCGTAGCCGAGGCAGGTGATGCGCACGCCGTCTGTGGCCTGAGACAATGGTAGGCGAAATTTGCCTTCCAGCCCGGCGGTGGTGCCGTTGCGGGGGTTGGCCTCCGAGACGATGTTGGCGAAAGGGAGCGCCTCCCCGGTTTTCCCATCCCGGACGGTACCCTGGAGAACAAGAGACTGGGCAGGCATTGTATGTACGATCAGGCCCATGAGCCCAACAAGGAGGAAAAAGCGAGAAAGCAGCATGGAGATAGGGCTAAGGAAGGCTTTCAGGTAACACGGGCAAACCCCGGTCTCAGACCAGGTCGCCGTTCGGGGCAGAGATTTCTTTCAATTCTTCCAGGCAGGAGAGCAGCACCTGGTAATGGCGGCCGTAGAGGCGACGGATGTACCAGCGCACAAACCAGAAGCTGAGGGCTCCATAGGCAAACATGACGCCCATGAGCACGAGCCAGCCTTCGAGGCTGATTTCTTCCAGGCTGCTGCCCGCTTCTTTGAGTCCTTCGAGGAACCCAAAAATGAGCCCGCCAGAGCTGAGCAAGGGAATGATAAGGCTGAAGTAAAAGTAGAACCGCATAAATTGCCCCATGCGCCCGGTAGTGTGGCGGAGGGTTTCGTAGAGGTTGCCGGGTTCAAGCAGTTCTTGGTTGAGGGAGCGGTATTTGTAGGCGTAGAAGCCGAAGCTGCTCAGCAAAAACAGGCCAAATCCGCCGATAAACCAGGTTTTCACGCCGGTTTCGACCATCCAGTAGAGGCTGGTTCCGCCGATGACAAAGAGCAAGACCACTTCCAGGAGGATGCTACGGTTGATTTTACTCAGCGCCCCTTGGCTGCGTCGCTGCAGCATCGCCCGGATCTGTGGCGAGCTGACGCGGGAAGCCAAGCTGCTGGTTTCTTCCTGCCAGATATATTTGAGGTCGTCCAGTTCCATGCGTTCAGTTGAAATGGGGCGTGATCAATTTGGCCAGTTTGGTTTTGATGCGATTGAGTTTCACGCCCACATGGTTGCGGGTGATGCCGATGACCTCGGCGATTTCGTCGTAGCTATGCTCTTCGAGGTAGAGCATAACGATGGCTTTTTCCACTTCTGAAAGCTGGGCGATGGCCTGGTAAAGGTAGCGGCGCTTTTCTTCCTGATCGGGATCGTAGGGCGCTTGGGGAATCTGCAAGGTCTGCACATCGAGGTCGCTCGCCTGGGGTCGGCGTTTTTCTTTGCGCAGCCCGGAAATGGCCGTATTCAGCGCCACGCGGTACATCCAAGTGGTGATTTTGGCCTGGCCGCGAAACGAGCCGTATGCCCGCCAAAGCTGAAGCACGATCTCCTGGAAGAGGTCGCTGCGGGCATTTTCCTCCCGGGTGTACATGTGACACACCTTGTGGATCAGCCCTTGATGCTCAGCAATTAGCTGTACGAATGCCTGTTCAGTCGCAGATGAAGCCAACGTGTTTTGCTTGTTTGGTTCTTTTGTCGCTGCCCCAAGTGAAATATTACAAATGAGAGTGTAGAGCATGGAGTAGAATATGGAAGGAAGAAGGACTGCTTCTGGACTGCCTTCGCGGGATTACCTTTTTTCCCATCTTCCCATCTTCCCATCTTCACTTCTTCACTTCTTCCCTTCTTCCCGCCCACATTG
>CAZIVQ010000071.1:0-1133 GCA_964542415.1 uncultured Bacteroidia bacterium
GGGGTTTTCTCTGTGGTCTTAGTGAAATCTCTTGGTGACCTCCGTGGTGAAAAAGGGGGGTTTTGGGGGTTTTCCCTGTGGTCTCCCGGTTTCTCCGGGATCCATGATTAGTGAAATCTCCGTGGTGAAGCCAGAGAGTGTGCTGAGTCAGCTACTCCGGGCCAGGGCCTGGGCGATCTGCACGGCGTTGGTGGCAGCGCCTTTGCGCAGGTTGTCGGCCACAATCCAGAGGTTGAGGCAGTTGTCGGCAGAATCGTCGCGGCGGATGCGGCCCACAAACACCTCGTTTTTGCGGTGGGCATGGCGCGGGGTAGGGTAGAGGAGCTTGGCGGGATCGTCCATCACCACCAGGCCGGGGGTTTGGCTCAGCAATTGCTTCACCTCGGCGATGTCGAAAGGCTGGGCCAGCTCCACGTTGACGGCTTCGGAGTGCCCCCCGATGACAGGCACGCGCACGGCCGTGGCGGTGATGCGCAGGCTGGGCTCGTTGAGGATCTTGCGGGTCTCATGGACGAGCTTCATCTCCTCGCGGGTGTAGTCATTCTCCAAAAAGACATCGCAATGCGGCAGGCAGTTGAGGTCGATCTGCTGGGGATAAACCGCCGGGACTTCCTTGCCTTCCCGCTCGGCGAAGAGCTGGTCGACGGCGGCTTTGCCGGTGCCGGTTACGCTTTGGTAGGTAGAGATCACCAGGCGCTCGATGCCGTAGCGCGCGTGCAGGGCGGCGATGGGCAGCACCATTTGAATGGTCGAGCAGTTGGGGTTGGCAATGAGTTTGGCATCGCCCACCGCGTGGAGGTTGACCTCGGGCACCACGAGGGGCACCTTGGGGTCCATGCGCCAGGCCGAGGAGTTGTCGACCACGGTGGTGCCCGCAGCGACAAACTTGGGGGCATATTCTTTGCTGGTGCTGCCCCCGGCGGAGAAAATGGCGATGTCAGCCTTGGCTGCAATGCCTTCCTCCATGCCTACGACTGTATATTCTTTGCCTTTGAAGGTCACTTTCTTCCCGACCGAGCGGGCGGAAGCTACCGGAATCAATTCAGTCACCGGAAATTGGGTCTCTTCGAGCACCCGGAGCATCTCTGTGCCGACCAGGCCGGTGGCACCTACTACTGCGATTTTCATTTTAT
>CAZIVQ010000071.1:1233-9600 GCA_964542415.1 uncultured Bacteroidia bacterium
AGCATCTCTGTGCCGACCAGGCCGGTGGCACCTACTACTGCGATTTTCATTTTATGGAGTATGGAGTATAGAATATAGAGAAGAGAGAAGAGAGAAGAGAGATGAGAGCAGAGAGGGCGCGGCAAGCGGCTGAGGGTCTGAGGCCGTGCTGGTGGGGTGCTCTTTCCCCGCTTCTGCCGCGCAAACATAGGGAAAAAGCCGCTGACGCAAAACAAAAGGCGGCGCTCCTCTCGGGGCGCCGCCTTGGTAAGAGCTTCAGAGATGACTCATACGTACTGTTCGCCCTGCTGGGTTTTCATGTCCCCGACAATCTGTTTGATGAATTGCTCGTCGTCCTTGCGGCAAATGAGCAGCACATTGTCGGTGTCGACCACGATGTAGTCATCCAATCCCTTGAGGACCACAAGCTTGTCTTTTTTGCTGGTGCGGACCATGTTGTTGTAGCTTTCATAGACGACGACCTTGCCGTGGGCGGCATTCTCGTGGTAGTCCCGCTCGGCATTTTCGTGTACCGAACCCCAGGTGCCAAGGTCGCTCCAGCCAAAGTCAGAGGGGATGACGTAGACATTCTCTGCTTTCTCCATGATGCCGTAGTCTACCGAAATGTTGCGGCAGGTGGCATAGGTGGAGGAGATGGCGGAGGGCTCATCGGGGGTATAGTAGGTATCGGTGATGGTGCGAAACTGCTCGGCCATGTCTGGCAGGAAGCGCTCGAAGGCATCGAGGATGGTGGTGGCGGAAAAGAGGAAGATGCCGCCGTTCCAGACGAAATCCCCGCTTTTGAGAAAGGAGTTGGCCACTTCTAGGTTGGGCTTTTCGGTAAAGGTTTTGACCTTGAAATAGCCGCGGTCTTCCTGATCTTCGAGGAACTGTATGTAGCCATAGCCGGTGTCGGGCCGGGTAGGCTTGATGCCGAGGGTCATGATCATTTCGTGCTCGGCGCAGGCGCTCAGGCCGTGCTCAATGTTGGTGCGGAAAACGTCTTCTTTGGCGATGAGGTGATCGGAGGGCGCGACCACAAAGACGGCGTCGGGGTTGATCTTGTTGATCTTATAGGCCGCGTAAGCGATACAGGGGGCCGTGTTGCGGCCCACCGGTTCGAGCAAAATCTGGTCGTCTTCCATCTGTGGCAGTTGGGTTTTGACCAGGTCGTAATAGCGCTCGTTGGTAACGACGTAGATGTTTTGGGGAGGGATAAAAGCGGCAAAGCGGTCGAAGGTCTCTTGAATCAAGGTCTGACCACGGCCCAGAATATCGTGAAACTGCTTGGGAAAGGTGGTGCGGCTCATGGGCCAGAAACGAGAGCCGATGCCGCCGGCCATGATGATGATATAGTGATTTTCGTGGTTCATGTAGACCTGTGTTTGAAATATGGGTTAGGTAAAGTTAGTGTTTTTGAAGACTTCACGGAACCCCAGTCGAAATATTTTCAAAAAGGAAATATCGGATAAGCCAAATGGCGCTCAACCTTTGGCTGAGAGAGCAAGCGAAAGTACCAACTATGCCCCCTTGCCTGGGAAGGCCTCCGGCGAACGGTCCAAAAAACGCCCCCAAAGGGCGAAACATCTTCCTGTTTAGCCCCCTTCCGAGGCCCGTTTTGGGAGGGGCGGGTCGCTTGGTCGGGAAGCTCGCTGATGGCTATATAACAAGAGAAAAAATATTTCACTTTTGAAATATTGGCCTTTCGCTTTGGGGCCGGAGCAAAAGACAGACTCGTATACATTTAGGAAAAAATATTGCTTCGCTTTGGCGAGGCTTGGGGGACTGCTATGCTTGGAGTATCGGTAGGGGCAGGAGAGAATTTTGGGTTAAATATTTGTTTTTCAATGCATTGTGGAATTTTTTTAAAAGCGAAGCAGGCTTTTTTCGAGTCTTTCTTTCTTCTGCTCTGACAAAAAACCAGGGGAACTAACATGGGCCCTATGCGGTGGTTCGACAATGCCCGGCCTTTGCTTACATGCCCCGTCCGGGCGATGCTTATTCTTGGTATTTTTACGAATGTTTAGTTCGATATACGAACAAAATGGGTGCCAATTGCCAACTATACACACCCGGACTTTCATACCAGATAAGCCGGTCATGAACAGCAGATTTACTACCATGCCTACATCTAAATGGGGACTGTCAGCGATCCTTTTGGGACTCTTCTGGCTGCTTACTATTTTCCAGGTAAAGGCTCAGGTGAGCGCAAATGCGGTCGCCGACCGAACCGAAGGCTGCGTGCCGTTGACGGTTCATTTTACCGACCTTTCCACGGCCCAGCCGGGCTTTCAGATCCATACCTGGTTCTGGGAGTTTGGCAACGGCAACACCTCGCAATTCGACGATGTGATTGCCACCTACAATGCGCCAGGGGTTTACAACGTGCGCCTTACCGTCCGGGATACCCTGGCCGGTGTCAGCAGCGTATGGACCGGGACCATCACGGTCTATGACGATCCCACGGCTGATTTTACCGTGGATGAGACGGCGGGCTGTGCGCCCCTCGTGGCCACTTTCACCGATGCCTCCACCCCTGGGGGCACCCCCATCAACTCCTGGACCTGGGACTTCGGGGACGGGAACCTGGGCTCCGGAGCCAATCCCAACCATACCTACACCACCGCGGGCGACTTCACCGTCACCCTCGTGGTCGTGGATGCCAACGGTTGCCAGGATACCCGCATCGCTTCTGACCTCATTTCGGTCACCGATGTGGCCAATATTTCCTTCACGGCCTCGCCCCGCACCGGCTGCGCCTCGCCGCTTGATGTGAGCTTCAACTCCACCGTGACCCCGGCGGGCGCCTACACTTACCTGTGGGACTTTGGTGATGGCAATACTTCGGCCTCCGAAGACCCCACCCATCGCTATACCGCCGATGGCACCTATACCGTCAGCCTGACCATCACGGATGTCAACGGCTGTCAGGAGCAGCTCGTGCGCGAAAACTGGGTCATCATCGACCAGCCCGATGCGGAGTTTACTGTCTTGAGCCGCAATACCTGTACCGGCCGGGCCGTGCAGTTTGTCAACCAGTCGACCGGAGCCGATTCCTACCTCTGGAACTTCGGCGACGGCAACACCTCCACCGCGACCAGCCCCAGCCATGTCTACACCATCCCCGGCACTTACACCGTGGCCCTCACCGCCAGCAACTCGGCTGGCTGCGATGACCTGCGCATCCGCAACAACTACATCACGGTCAACGTTTCGCCCGCAGCGGGCTTTAATGCCACCGACAATGTCGGCTGTGAAATCCCGCTTACGGTGCAGTTCAACGATGCTTCTGGCGGAAACATCATTTCCTGGTTTTGGGACCTGGGCAATGGCAACACCTCTACGGCCCAAAATCCGCTAACCAACTACAGCGTGCCAGGCAACTATGATGTGTCCTTGACGGTGACCAGCAACAACGGCTGCCAGAGCACTGAGACCATTCCGGACTTTGTGCGCGTACAGCCGCCAGTGGCGGACTTTCTGTTTAGTGATCCTACTGGCTGTGTGCCTCATACAGTCAATTTCCAGGACCTGTCTTCTTCCCCGGCTGACCCTATCGTGAGCTGGGTATGGAACTTTGGCGATGGTAACATCTCCAACCAGGAGAATCCCTCCCATACCTACACCGTGCCGGGGCAGTACACCGTGACTTTGCGGGTACGCACCGCCAGTGGCTGTACCGACACCCATGCGTTTCAGTTTGTGGAGGCCGGGACCAAACCCACCGCCAATTTTTCCGGCAACCCCCGCTTGGGTTGTGTGGATAATGACATCACCTTTACCGACCTCAGTACCAGCGGCGCTACGGCCTGGTACTGGAACTTTGGGGATGGCAACGGTTCCGGGGCCCAAAACCCCACCCATCAGTACCAGGACACCGGGGTATTTGACATTACCCTCATCGTCGAGTACCTGGGCTGCCAAGATACGCTGACCCGTCCGCAGTACATCACCATCACCGGCCCGGTGGCGGAATTTGACATGGTGCCCAATGTGGCCTGTGACCCGCCCATTTCGGTTTCCTTTGTCAACACTTCACAGTGCCCGGGCCCCGGAGCCACCGCTTGTACCTACCTTTGGGACTTTGGCGACGGGACCACTTCTACCCAGCGCGACCCCTCGAAGCTCTACAGCAACACCGGCACCTATGACATTGAGTTGTTGGTGACTGAAACTTCCTCGGGCTGTACCGACAATTTCACCCAGCAGCTGGAGATCACTGATCCGCAGGCGGCCTTTTTGGTCTTGAGCCGGCAGGGCTGTGCGCCCTTTACGGTAGACTTTGCCAACCGTTCGCGCGATGCGGTTACTTACTTTTGGGATTTTGGCGATGGCAATACCTCTACAGCAGAAAACCCTTCACACACTTACACTGCGCCCGGGATCTATGACGTGACCTTGATTGCGATAGACGGTCCTTGTGGCGATACCCTGGTGCAAAACAGTTACATCCAGGTCATCGGGCCGAGTGCTGGATTTACCTACAATACGACCACGGGTTGTGCGCCGCTTACGGTTCGCTTCCGGGACAATTCTATTCCCACCATTGGCACCAACATCGTGTCCTGGAGCTGGGACTTTGGCGATGGGGGCACCTCTACGGCCCGCAACCCCAACTATTCTTACAGCAACCCGGGCCTCTTTGATGTGACCCTGCGGGTGTGGGACGATGCCGGATGTAGTGCGGCGATCACGGAGACCAGCCTCATCAACCCAACCTTTCCCACGGCCAATTTTTCCTCCAATGACACCATCTCTTGTCCGGGGGCTTTGGTCCAATTCAACAACCTCTCCAGTGGCAGTGGGCTTACCTACCTCTGGGATTTTGGGGACGGGACTACCGCCGTGGTGGCCAATCCGCAGCACCTGTTTCCTGGCAACGGTACCTACACGGTGACCTTGACCGCGACGGACATCAACGGCTGTTCGGATTCGCAGATCAAGTTGAACTACGTCAACATCGGGCAGCCCACGGCTGATTTTATTGCCGACAACACCACCGCCACCTGCCCGCCCCTGACGGTCAATTTCACCAACCAGTCCAGCGCCAACTCGGTGAGCTTTCTCTGGGATTTTGGGGATGGAAGTACCTCCTCCCTGCGCAATCCTTCGAAGATTTACGCCACGGCGGGCGACTTCGACGTGCAACTGATCGCGACCACAGCTCAGGGCTGCCGCGACACCCTGGTGATGGATGACTTCATTCAAATCGACGGCCCGGTCGGGACCTTTGGGTTTTCGCCCAAGGTCGGTTGCCAGCCGCTAGACGTGATGTTTGTGGCCAATTCGCCCAACCCCAACTGGACCTATGACTGGGACTTCGGGGATGGGACCGGGGGCACTGGCTCGACGGTTTACCACACCTTCTACAAGGACACCATCGCCAACCCGATCTTGCTGATTGAGGACGAGTTTGGCTGTGTGGTGGCCATCAGCAGCCCGGATAACATCACCATCCAGCCTAAACCGCGCCCAGCCATGAGCGTGGACCTGGCTGAGATCTGCCTGGGCCAGTCGGTGCGCTTCCGCAACGTTTCGACTTCGGAGCGGCCCATCGTCGATTATCTCTGGGATTTTGGTGATGGCAATACCTCGACCAACCTCAATCCTACCCACACCTACGTGGACACGGGCACCTTCCAGGTTCAGCTACAGCTGACCACGGTAGATGGCTGTGTGGATACGGCTGCCACGCCGCTGACCATCCGGGTAACGGCCCCGCCAGCGGCGATCTTCTCGCCTGCCCCCATCCAGGACTGTGTGCCCGTCGCGGTGAATTTTTCCGAGAGTTCCAATGGCTACTTCCCCATCGTGGATTGGCACTGGGCCTTTGGCGATGGCGACACCGCCAACGGGCAGCTCATTCCTCCTCATACCTACAACACGGCGGGCATCTATAACGCGACCCTGACCGTCACCGACAACAAAGGCTGTGTGGGCACCTCGACCCGTGCGGTCACGGTGGACCCGCTGCCGACTGTTGACTTCTCGGCTTTCCGCTACGGCTGTGCGCCCATCGACGTAGATTTTACTGACGAGTCGAACAGCGCGGCTGGCATCGTGAGCTGGCTCTGGGATTTTGGTGATGGCAATACCTCCACCGTGGAGAACCCCACGCACCGCTATTTCAACGATGGCCTCTACACCGTGACCCTGACGGTCACCGATGGCAACGGCTGTACCCAGACGCTGGTGCGCCCGGGCTTCATTCGCCTGGAGCATCCGGTGGCGGACTTTATTTCGAATGCGGGCATCACCTGTCCGCCCCAGGAAGTGCGTTTCACCGACACTTCGGCCCCTGATACCACCATCACCTGGCGGTGGACCTTTGGCGATGGCTCTGCCCCTTCTACCCAACAAAACCCGACCCATACCTACTATGGGGCGGATACCTTCGACGTCCAGCTGGTCATCACCAACATCTTTGGGTGTAAAGATACGGCCTTCAAGCCGGAGCATGTGATCACCCACGAGCCACCGCTGGCTAACTTTACCGTTTCTGATACGGCCGCCTGTGTGCCGGAAAACCTGGTCTTTACCAGCACTTCGACCCCTCGCGGGGCCTCGATTTCGAGTTACCTCTGGGACTTCGGCGCGGGTTCAGGCACTACGGCCAACCCGGCCTCCTTTCTCTACACCAACAGTGGGGTGTACCAGGCCAGCCTCGTCGTCACCGACGCCCACGGCTGTAAGGATACCGCTTACCAGGAGATCTCCATTTACCCGAACCCGACCGCAGCTTTTGTGGCCGGGGATACGGTGGGCTGTGCCATCACCAGCATCCGCTTTTTCGACCAGTCTAGCGGTACCAATGCACCGGTAGCCTGGCAGTGGGAATTTGGCGACGGATCGAGCGGCAGCGCGCAGAACCCGACCAATACCTATTTTAACGACGGGACCTACTCGGTCAAATTGCGGGTAACTGACGTCAACGGCTGCCAGGATTCGCTTACGCGTACCAATTACATCCAACTGGATCATCCCACGGCGGCTTTCACGGCCAACCGGACGCAGATTTGTCCCGATGGGGTGATTCAGTTTACCGACCAGTCGAGCGGGCGCTTCCCGATGACTTTCTGGCAGTGGAATTTCGGCGATGGTTCGCCGGTTTCTTATGCCCAAAATCCGTCCCATGTCTACACCACCCCGGGGCTTTACACGGTGACCTTGATCGCATCTGATGGCATCAGCTGTAGCGATACCCTGGTGCGAACGGACTTTATCCGGGTGTTTCAGCCGGCGCAGGCGGGCTTTACCTACGGCCCCAACCAAGGCTGTACGCCGCTGACGGTGGGCTTCACCGAAAGCAGCACGGCCGGCTCGGCCGGGGTGGTCTCCTGGGCCTGGGACTTTGGTGATGGCGGTTCGGCCCTGGTGCCCAACCCCACCTACATGTACAGCACGGCCGGGGCCTACAACGTGGTGCTCACCACCACCGACGGCAACGGCTGCCAGACCTCGGCTACCGAGGTGGTAGATGCCATCGAAGTGCCGCAGGCCGACTTCGTGGCCGACCGCCGCGTAGGCTGCGCGCCGGTGACCATCAATTTTTCCGACCTGACCACCACGCCCTACGTCAAGACGGGTTGGGTATGGGACTTCGGTGATGGCAATACTTCCACCTCGCCTTCTCCTTCGCACAGCTACGCCAGCGATGGCGCCTACACCGTGAAGCTGAAGGTGACCGACCAGAACGGCTGTCAGGATTCGGTGACCAAGATCAACTACATCCGCCTTTCGCATCCGCAGGCGAGCTTCGCCCTGGACAAAGCGGTGGTGTGCCCTTCGGTACCCATCGGCGTAAACTTTACCGATACCTCTGTCCCCGATACCACGCTGCAAAGCTGGCTGTGGGACTTCGGTAACGGGGCTGGCTCTACCCAGCAAAACCCGACCTACTCGTATCCGAGCCCGGGGGTCTACACCGTGAGCCTCACGGTGACCAACGTACTGGGCTGTAGCGACAACGAGACGCAGGTGCAGGTGATCGAAGTGCGTACGCCGCCAGTAGTCGACTTTGCCATGAGCGACTCGGCCAACTGTGCCCCGCTGAGCATCAGCTTCACCGACCAGACCAACCCGGGCGATGGCTCAATGGTCGATTGGCAGTGGGACTTCGGCGATGGGAGCAGCTCCTTGCTGCCCAACCCGGCCAAGACCTGGGTTACGCCCGGCTTGTACGACGTGCAACTGATTGCCGTCGATGAGTATGGCTGTATGGATTCGCTGACCAAAACGGTACGCGGCTACGAAGGGCCGGTGGCGGACTTCCTTTCGCCCGACACCCTCGGCTGTGCGCCGCAAAACGTGACTTTCCTCGACCAGACCACCGGTCCGTTCAACATCGTGTACCGCAAGTGGCTCTTTGGCGATGGCGACAGCGTAGAA
>CAZIVQ010000072.1:0-9590 GCA_964542415.1 uncultured Bacteroidia bacterium
CCCCACTCCCCTACTCCCCATCTTCACTTCTTCACCTCTTCCCATCTTCACCTCTTCCCATCTTCCCCTCTTCACTTCTTCGCATAAGGCAAACGCGCGATCCGCTCGCTGCGGTGGTAGCTGTCGAGGCCGGAGACGGTGAGGGTACCAGTGGCTTCCAGGTCAAGAAACCCATCTTCGCCCACAGCCGTGGTGGGAAGCATGAGCTCTACGATGCGGCCCACCACCAGGAGGGTGGCGTTGGCGAGGATGCGGTGCTGCTCCTGGAAGCGCAGGCCGATCTTGACCGGCGACTCAGCCACATAAGGCGCGGGATGTAGCTCCCCAAACCAGGGCGTGAGCCCCGTAGCGTCAAATTCTGAGACGGTCTCGTCGTAACGGGCGCTGGTCTGATGGGCCGCTTGGTAAATCGATTCGGTGACGTGGTTGAGGGTGAAGTAGCCGGTGGCCTGGAGGTTTCCTAGCGTGTGGCGGGGCACCACATCGGGGCGAAACAGGATCCCCATCAGCGGCGGATTGGCCCCCACGTGGATGACTGAACTCATCACGGCCAGGTTGGTCTGGCCCTGGGGAGAAAGGGTGCCGGCCAAGTTGAGGCTCTTGAAGCCGCTGAGGCAATTGATGAGGTTGCGGCGGTAGCCTTTTTCGAGTGCCAGAATATCGTCGTGGGTAAGGTGCAGGGAATCAGCCATAAAAAAATCAGCTTGAGTTATGGATCGGACAAGTTACGTACTTTGCCGGTAAGCTGTGCAAGGAGCGCTGCTATCCAGCTCCCAGAAATCCCTTCTGTTACGTACCTTGCAGCTTGCCAATCTCCACTTCCGGCAACCGCCGGGGTACATAAGCCCTTCCCTATCTATGCGTAGAGCCCTGATCATTGCCTTTCTCTTCTTGCTGCTACTCTTACTAGGCGGCGCTGGCGTCAGCTATTGGCTGCTACAACGAGCCGTACCGGCCTACGCCGGCAGCGAAGCCCTACCCGGCCTGAATGATTCGGTCGAAGTGCTGTTCGACCCCTATGGCATTCCCCACATCTATGCCCAGACCGAGGTCGACGCCTACCGGGCCCTGGGCTACCTCCATGCCCGGGAGCGGCTGTTTCAGATGGAGATGATCCGGCGGGTGAGCATGGGTCGGCTGAGCGAAATCCTGGGACCCGAGCTGGTCAAGACCGACGCGTTTTTTCTCAGCCTGGGGCTGCACCAGCAGGCCGAGGCTAGCGCCCGCGCCTTTCTCGGCGAGCGCCAACGCCCCTTTCAGCGGGCGGCCTACGCCTACCTCGACGGCGTCAACGCTTTCATTGAGCAGGGGCCCCGGCCCCCGGAATTTGTGCTGCTGGGCATCGAAGCCGAGCCTTTCACCCCCGCCCACCTCTACGACGTAGCCGGTTTCATGGCCTTTGGCTTTGCCGAAGGCATGACCGAAGACCCCGTTTTGCAAAACCTGCTAGACCGCCACGGCCCGGCCTACCTCGCCGACCTGGTCTGGGACGCCCAGCCCGGCACGGAGATGATCCCTGTTTTCCAACCCGCCGACAGCATCGCTGCCCCATCCGCTGGACTGGGCAGTGAGATCGCCGCCATCCGGGCGCGGCTGCCGCTGCCCCTGCTGCAAGGCAGCAACAGCTGGGTGCTCGGGCCCAGCCGTTCGCAGTCCGGTGCGGTCCTCTTCGCCAACGATCCCCACATCGGCTACAGCCAGCCCGCGGTCTGGTTCGAAGCCCACCTGCACACCCCCAACTGGGAATGGTATGGCTACCACCTGGCAGGCTTCCCCTTTGCCCCCATCGGGCACAACCGGGGCTACGCTGTCGGGCTGACCATGCTGGAAAATGACGACGTCTATTTTTACCAAGAAGAAGCCCACCCCGACCACCCGGACCAGCTGCGGTTTGGGGAGCAGTGGGAACCGGTGCGGGTGCGGGAAGAAACCATCGCCGTGAAGGGCCAGCCCGACACGGTCATCCGGGTGCGCCGCAGCCGTCACGGGCCTATCCTGAATGATGTTTTCGAGCGCCTGGACAGCACCCGGCAGCAGCCGGTGGCCCTCTGGTGGGAGTATTTGCAACAACCAGCGCCTTTGCTGGAAGTAGCCTACGACCTGGCCCATATCCAGTCTTTTGAGGAGGCCGCCCCCATCGTGGCCCGCCTCAATGCGCCGGGACTGAACATCATGTATGGCGACTCGGCCGACAACATTGCCTGGTGGGGCGCGGCCCGGCTGCCCATTTTCCCCGCCCATGTCAATCCCAAGTTGTTTCTCGACGGGGCTACGGGCAAAGACGAATTGCTCGGCTACCGGAATTTTGCCGAAAATCCTCAGAGCCTCAATCCGCCCATCGGCTATGTCTATTCTGCCAACAACCAACCGGCCAGCTTCGACAGCACCTTGCTGCCGGGCTATTTTGCCCCCGAAGACCGGGCCCGCCGCATCGTGAGCCATATGGGGCAAAAGGAACGTTTTTCGGCTGAAGACATGAAGCTGATGATGCTGGACGATGTGCAGAGCGTAGCGCCGGACCTGGTGCAGGACCTGCTGGCAGGGCTGAATGAGGATTTCTTGGCCCAGCATCCGCGGGCCATGGCGGCCCAGCGCGAATTACAACGGTGGCAGGGGGGACACGCCCTGGGCGAAACGGCACCGGTCATTTACTACGCCTGGCTATATCACCTGTTGGAGATGGCCCTGGCTGACGAGCTGGGCGAGGCCGATTTCAAAGCCATCCTGCCCAACTTCCTGCTCAAGCGGAGCTATCCGGTGCTCCTGCGCCGGGCAGCATCGCTCTGGTGGGACGATGTGTCTACCCCGGGGGTGACCGAAACCCGGGCCGAGATCCTGGGCGAGGCTT
The DNA here is from genome assembly GCA_964542415.1 of uncultured Bacteroidia bacterium. Classification (GTDB taxonomy): domain Bacteria; phylum Bacteroidota; class Bacteroidia; order J057; family J057; genus CAZIVQ01. Next base: position 2,849 of record CAZIVQ010000072.1, read on the forward strand.
TTGTCCTGGCCTTGGAGGAAATCGAGGCGGAGTTGGGGCCGGAGATGACGGACTGGGAATGGGGCATGGTGCATCAGGCGGTCCACCCGCACGTAATGGGGCAGCAGCCGCCCTTCGACCGGCTCTTCAACGTCGGGCCGATCCCCGTAGCCGGCGGCAACGAGGTGCTGAACAACATCGGCTTCAAGCTGCAGCCCGGCGCGATGAACCGATCGAGCTACGGCCCTTCGCGCCGCACGGTGATTGACTTCGCCGCGGCAGCCTACAGCTGGAGCGTGCTCCCCACCGGCAATTCGGGCCACTGGCTCAGCCCCCACTACGCCGATCAGGCGGGGCTGTACCATGCAGGGAAGTTCCGGCCGGTCTGGCTGGAGCGGGCGGCGGTGGAGAAGGTGCGGCGGCGGTTGTGGTTGGCGGGGGAGTGAGAGGGGGGCGTTTGGGGTTTTGGGTTTTGGGGTTTTAACGCGGAGGGCGCGGAGGTGGCGCAGAGGTTCGCGGAGGAGGGGGTTTGGGTCGCTTGGCATCGAATAACAATGTCGCGTTACTTTGGCTTTGTTAAAACAGCCAGGATTATTTGAGCCACTCCTTTAGTTCGTCCAGCGTAGCGACTCGTTCGAAGCCTTTTGCTTTTAAGCCACGATGCAACTTTTTGTCTCCTGTCCAAAGCGTCGCTTCTGGCGCCGTCGGCCTTCATCAGCGTACTGATAAGAACATGGGTATCGACCACGATTTTCATGCCCGATCCTACTTTCGATGTTGCCGGTTCGCCTCTTCTAACGACTGATTGATCTCATCGGTGAGTTGCCCCACCTCCGAATCAGTGGCCTGACTACGGCTCACCAACGTGCGGTAGCGAAGCAGGTTAAGGAGTTCTTGCAGCTCTTCCATCCGCATCAGTCCTTCTGGAATGGAGATATGCAGCTCGCCGTTGCCTCGGGTGATATTCATTGCACTCAATTTTTTCATAAGATACGAAAAAATCCCCCCAAGGCTGCACCTCACCCCTCCCGGCATGAAAGCCCGAAAAAGCCTTCCCCGTGCAGCTTTGTCTGTCCGTCCCTGACCACCAGTGCTTCCTGTGGGGTTCAACTCGTTCACACGGATTACAAATAAGGGCTGTACAAAACTTAAAGATTCGGTCCCTGAGCCCAGTCGAAGGGCCGGATTTTTAAGCGAAAATGCTGATTTCAGCACCATAAAGGCCACTTCGACCAGCCCAGTGACCGGTTTTCTATGGAAAAAGTTTAGTTTTGTACAAGCCTAATTACAAATCCGCGCGAGAGGTGATGTTCCGATTCGCCAAGGCGCCAGGTTACGTAGCCCCCCTACAGTTCCTTTTGCCACGCGCTCGGATCATCGACGTAGAGGCTGATGATGGCTCCTCCCACGTATATTACCTCTTCGTTAAGATCGCCCAAAGCTTGGGCCACCGTCGCGACTGTATCAAGGTTTACGTAGGCAGGCTCAGGCATGGTCAAATCGTTTACGCAGATACTCCAGCGCCAACTGCCGCTCGCGGGTGCGCCCCACCCGCACGGCATCCACCAAGGCCAGCAGGGCGTAAAGGTGCGGGTCGCGCTGGGCGGCTTCTGGCACGCTGCTGTACAACGGCTCAATGGCTTGCCCACGAACTTTTCCCAGGGCATAAGGCCAGACGTAGGCCTCTTGACTGGCGATGTCGTTGGTCAGAGGAGGGGCAGAATGCGCGGTAGGCATGCCTCGCACCAAAGCCCCCGGTTTCTGGGGAAAGACGAATTTGACGCCGTACTGGATGAAGTCAAGCAGGCTGAGGCGGTTCACCTGCTTGCGGCTGGCATCGATCAGCCCCGAATAGCGCGACCGATTGAGCGATTGGCTCACCTCGGACTGGCTAATGCCCAGGCTCTCGGCCAAGGTGTGGTGATACCATGGCTCTTGGCTCAAGGCCACGATCTTAAGCAGGATCACCAGATCCTGGGGCTTCATATGTAAGCGGGTTGAGACTAAGGCAGAAGGCATATTGCAATATGCGATATAAAAGAGCAAGATTCAAGTGAAAAGGCATATTGCGATATGAAATATCGGGGCTAGGGCCCCCTCTCCGAGCCTTTCAGGATCGCAGCATATATCTGATGGGCTTGCAACCGACTCAGCCAGGCTTCAGGAAAAGCTGCTTGACCATGGCGCAGGCCGATCAACTGCCCGGCTAGAAAACAGTTGGTGTCGGTATCCCCTCCCAGCCGAATCAAGTCTGTGAAAATTTGAGCTGTATGCTCGGCGGTACCCTGCGCCTGCTCCGCTGCCATAAGCGCCAAAGGCACAGATTCCACCACATAGCCGCTACTCCCAAACTTTTTTCCCAGTCAAAAAGGGTAGTTTCATCTGCCTGCTTCATCTCAGCCAAACGATCACGCACCCGTGTATCTGGCAATTCATCGAGGAGCATGGAAAGAAAGAATCGCTGACGCCTGTCAGGCTGCCAGTGCCTCACCGCCAAATATATAGCCAAGGCTCCCACATAAGCTTCCTCACTGTGATGGGTAAGGTCTAGTTCTGCTTAATTGACGGGGCGATAGAGAATCATGGAAGCTGAATAGTTGGGGCAACGGAAAGAGAAATCAATCACTGCTTTTTAGCTGTTCTCCTCAATCACCAAACATGAGGTTAAACCCTAATTTCTCACAAATGATCAACCAACTGTACCTGAACTTCTGTGATCTGCGTGAGCTTCTGATCGTTGGTAAAGAAAGTATCACAGCCATGATGCAACGCACAAGCGACTTGCAGGCTATTCATACCTTTCAAAGCAGGATAGTGACCACGTAATTGTGCGGCACGTTCTGCTATCGGCTGGGTGATGTCGTGTAGGGATGCTGACAGGGTACCCATCAGACGATGAAAATCCGCGATAGGCTGCAGTCGCTGAGCGCGTGCTGGAATTACACTGAACTCCGACAACGTGATAACGCTGGTCGTAAAATCGCTTCCCTGTCCTGTCTCTTGGATCAGGTATGATTGAACCTTGGCCCCTCGCAGAGGATGGTTTTCAATCAGATAGATAACCGGAGCTGTATCCAGAAAAATCTTAGCCATACCTTATCGATCATCCGCCCGACTTTCATGCACCCAATCTTGGGCGTCCATGTTCCATAGCCCTGCACCGCTGCCCATTATGTGATTGAGGGTCTGGCGGAGCATGTCGACGCGTTGCATGCGACGTTGGAGCTGCTGCCACAGGTAGCTTCGCTCCTCTGGGGGCAGGCGGTCGATTTGCTGAAGAATGTGATCGGCTTGACTCATGACTTGAAGTTACGAAAAAATCGCCTCGGTGGCCGCTTTCTGCATTCTGTTCGATCAAACGCTGATCGGCAGCGCTCAGCTCTGGGGCTTGGTTGACCCACCAAATCCACATATGGGTGTCGAGCAAGATCATGAATAAACTTCCCAGTCATCTCCTTCAGTCGCAGGACCAAACGGATCCTCATACCGCAGCACCGACCCACGCAACGGATAGGCTTCGGTATTTTTTACGTCTGCCTTAGCCTGAACTGGTTGGTACTTCTGCAGGAGAAACTCGATGAAGTCAGCTACTTGCTGGCGAATTTTAGGGGGCAATTGAGAAAAATGGTGATAGGCAGACATAGCGAAAGGTGCTTATTTGCTTCAGGATACGAAAAAATTCCCCCGAAGGCTTTACCTCTCCCCATGTACAGACAAGCATCCCTAAAGCCAAGCCATCCAACAACAGGGGCAGCCGCAAACTGAAAGGCTATTTCGCCCAATTCGCTAACACCAGATCCGGCAAGTGCTGAAAGTGCTTTTGATTGTTGGTGTTGAGGAGGAGTTGGTGCTCCAATGCGGTAGCGGCGATAATCAGGTCTGACGGCTCAATGCTCATTCCCAGATGGACAGAGTGAGCATAGAGATCAGAAGCTTGCTCCAGTACTTCAGTGGTCACCGGGTGAATGATATGCTGAAGTAAGGTCAGTATCTCATAAACAAGCTTCCATGTCAGGGAAGATATTAAAATAGCCGATCTATCTTATCCCGAAAAGCCTCCCTTTCCCGGGCGCGGGCCTCATAGGCCTCCGTTACCACCTGGTCCCAGATAGAAGCTTCGTCCACGGATGGAGGGTCCTCCGTAGTCACCGCTCCGGGAGCATGGGCATTGAAAGAGCGAATGGCCTCGTGCCACATGCGCAGATACGCCAGAGGAGCATCTTTCAATTCGTGCAGGAGGTTTCTCAATAGGGCTTCTCGTTCGCTCATAATATTGACCTTTGCCTTCAAGATACGAAAAAATCCCTCCAAGGCTGCACCGCCCAGCCTCCTTGATGCTCCCCGCTCCCTGACCATTGACCCCTAAAAATCACATCACCACACTCCCCGGGTCAATCTCCTCCGGGCTCATCAGCTTCAGGTTGCCCTCCGGGTCTTCGGGGAAGAGGATCATCCCCTGCGACTCCACGCCGCGGATTTTGCGCGGCTTGAGGTTGACCAGCACGGGGACTTGCTTGCCGATGAGGTCCTCGGGGGCGAAGAATTGGGCCACGCCCGAGACGATGGTGCGCACATCCAGGCCGGTGTCGACCTTGAATTGCAGCAGCTTGTCGGCTTTGGGGACCTTCTGGGCCTCCAGGATGGTACCGATGCGGAGGTCGAGCTTGGCGAAGTCGTCGTACTCGATCTCGGGCTTCGGCTCGGCCAACGGCTTGGTGGTGGTGCGCTGCGCGGCGCGCTTAGCTGCGGCCAATTTCTCCAGCTGTGCCTCTACCACGCTGTCGTCGATCTGCTCGAAGAGCACCGGCAAGCCCTGCCCGGTCCGGATCTGATGGCCCGGAGGCACCAGAAAGCCATCATCGGCCTTGCCTGCCGCATGGTCCCAGGTGTAGCGGGCCGGGTCGAGCTGCAAGAGGTCAAAAATCTTGTTCGCCGTCTCCGGAAGGAAAATTTTGCTCAAGGTAGCAATCGCCCCAATGATCTCCAGGCAGCTCCACAGCACCGGCTTGACCGCCTCTGGGTCGGTTTTCCACTTTTTCCAGGGCTCTTCCTCGGTCAGAAAGCGGTTGCCTACCCGGGCCACGTTGATAAATTCTGCCTGCGCCTCGCGAAAACGAAAGTTCTCCAGCGCCTCCTCGCACTTGGCGATATAGCCCTGCACTTCGCCGTAGGCAGCGATGGCGTTTTTGTGCTCCCGGATGCCCACCGGCTCCGGTACCACCCCATCGAAGTACTTGTTCGTCAGCACCACCACCCGGTTGACGAAGTTGCCCAAGATGGCGGCGAGTTCGTTGTTGTTGCGGGCTTGCCAGTCCTTCCAGGTAAAGTCGGCGTCCTTGTTTTCGGGCATGATGGCCGTCAGGGCATAGCGCAGCACGTCGTTCTTGTCCGGAAAATCTTCCAGGTACTCGTGCAGCCACACGGCGTGGTTGCGCGAGGTGCTCATCTTGTCTCCCTCCAGGTTGAGGAACTCGTTGGCGGGCACGTTTTCGGGCAGCAGGTATTGGCCCCGGGCGTGGAGAATGGCCGGGAAGATGATGCAGTGGAAGACGATGTTGTCTTTGCCGATGAAGTGGATCAGGCGGGCATTGTCCGCCGGGTCTTCCTGTTCCAGCCAGTATTTCTCCCATTCGTTGCCGGTATCCAGGGCCCACTGTTTGGTGGAAGAAATGTAGCCGATGGGCGCATCCAGCCAGACGTAGAGCTTTTTGCCTTCGGCCTGGGGCAGGGGCACGTCCACGCCCCAGTCAAGGTCGCGGGTCATGGAGCGGGGTTGCAGACCCTCCTTGAGCCAGGAGCTACATTGGCCGTAGACGTTGTTTTTCCAAATGCCTTTTTTGCCCTCCAGCAGCCATTCTTCCAGCCAGGGTTGGTACTTGTCGAGGGGGAGGTACCAATGGGTGGTCTCACGCAGCACCGGCGTGGTGCCACTCAGCACCGATTTGGGGTCTATGAGGTCGGTGGCGTTGAGGGAAGAGCCGCACTTTTCGCATTGGTCGCCGAAGGCCTCCTCGTTGCCGCAGACCGGGCAGGTGCCGGTCACGTAGCGGTCGGCTAGGAATTGGTCGTATTCCTGGTCGTAGAACTGCTCGGAGGTCTGCTCGATAAATTCTCCCTGCTCATACAAAGCCGTGAAGAACTCCTGCGAAGTCTCGTGGTGGATCGGCTCTGAGGTCCGGTGGTAGAAATCGAAGGCGATGCCAAAGCGCTCGAAGGTCTCCTTGTTCAGGTGGTGGTACTTGTCGATGATCTCGCGGGGAGAAATGCCCTCCTTTTTGGCGCGCAGGGTGATGGCTGCGCCGTGCTCATCGCTGCCGCAGACCCAGACCACCTCGCGCCCCCGCAGGCGCAGGTAGCGCACGTAGAGGTCGGCCGGGAGGTAAGCCCCGGCGATGTGGCCGATATGCAGGGGGCCGTTGGCGTAGGGAAGGGCGGAGGTAATGGTATAGCGAGACATGAGAAAATAGAGATGAGAGAAAAGAAAAAAGAGACTGGTTTTGGCCAGCAAAGAGCCCCCTTACTCTCCAAGCTGAGGCAGGCTCCCCAAAAGGGAAAAGCAAAGATAACAATCTTGCCTGCTTGTGCAGGGGGGGCGGGTGTTTTTTTGCAAAAAGGAACGGCCCGCTGCGGCACTTGGCAACAGCAAGCCGGGGATTAAGTGAGCAGCTGAAAAGCCCAATTATTTCCCCTGCGCCAACGGTAGCCCTTCTATACGGAAAAAGGGCCGGATGTTAGGCAAAACCAAGGGCATCTGGGGTTTGAG